>JBAZRQ010000158.1:0-1733 GCA_041662925.1 Nocardioides sp.
GTCCTCGACGGCGAGGGGCAGCACTTCACCGGCCCCGGCGACGCGATGGCGGCCGGCATCGGGATGGTGCACCAGCACTTCATGCTCATCCCGGTCTTCACGGTCGCCGAGAACGTCATGCTCGGCAACGAGCAGGCCGGCCTGCTCGGACGGCTCGACCTCGACGCCGCCCGCCAGCGTGTTCGTGAGATCGCGGACCGGTTCGGCTTCCAGGTCGACCCCGACAGCCTGGTCGAGGACCTCCCGGTCGGAGTGCAGCAGCGGGTCGAGATCATCAAGGCGCTCTCGCGCGATGCCGAGATCCTGGTCTTCGACGAGCCCACTGCCGTGCTGACCCCGTCGGAGACCGACGAGCTGATGGAGATCATGCGCCAGCTCCGGGCAGCGGGAAAGGCGATCGTCTTCATCACCCACAAGCTGCGCGAGGTCCGCGAGGTCGCGGACCGCATCACGGTCATCCGCCTCGGCAAGGTGGTCGGCGAGGCCGAGCCGTCCGCCAGCAACGCCGAGCTGGCGGCCATGATGGTGGGTCGCCCCGTCGAGCTCACTGTCCACAAGGGCCTTCCGCAGCTGGGCGAACACGCGTTCGTAGTGCGCAACCTGATGGTCCATGACGACACCGGCCACGTTCACGTGGACGACGTCAGCTTCACGGTCCGCGGCGGCGAGATCCTCAGCGTGGCCGGGGTGCAGGGCAACGGGCAGACCGAGCTGACCGAGGCGATCCTGGGCCTCCAGGCCCACGTCCGCGGCTCCGTCACCCTGGACGGCCAGGAGCTGGTCGGACGCTCCGTGCGGCAGATCCTCGACGCGGGAGTCGGCTTCATCCCGGAGGACCGGCAGGCCGACGGCCTGGTCGCCGGCATGACGATCGCCGAGAACCTCATGCTCAACCGGAGCCACGGCGAGCCGTTCGTGCGCACAGGCTCCCTGCGCCTCGCCGAGCGCGACGAGTTCGCCCAGAAGACCTTGGACAGCTACGACGTGCGCGCCCCCGGCATCGACACCTCCGTCGGCAAGCTGTCCGGCGGCAACCAACAGAAGGTAGTGGTCGCCCGCGAGCTCTCGCGCGACCTGCGCCTCCTGGTCGCCGCGCAGCCCACGCGCGGGGTCGACGTCGGATCCATCGAGTTCATCCACAAGCAGATCGTGGCCGCCCGCGACTCCGGCATCCCGGTGCTCGTGGTCTCGACCGAGCTGGACGAGGTCGCGGCACTGGCAGACCGGGTCATGGTCCTCTACCGCGGGCACGTGGTCGGGATCGTCCCGGGGAACACTCCCCGCGAAGTGCTCGGCCTGATGATGACCGGCGAACGCCCAGAAGGAGTAGTCGCGTGACTGAGGCACCAGCAGAGGCCCCTCCCCGCAAGGATGGGCACCGGTGGCGCTCCGCCGGACGGGAGATCGTCTCCGGCAACGTCCTGCCGGGGGTGCTCGCGCTCGTCCTGGCCGTGCTGGTCGGCTCGCTGCTCATCGCGGTCACCGACGAGCGGGTGCGTGAGGCCTCGGGCTACTTCTTCTCGCGACCCGGTGACGCGCTGCAAGCCGTCTGGGAGAGTGTCTGGGGCGCCTACACCGCTCTCTCGCGCGGGGCGTTCTACAACACGCGCGCCGACACGTTCGAGGTCGCGATCCGGCCCCTCACGGAGTCGCTCAAGTTCGCGGGGCCGCTGATCATGGCAGGGCTCGGGGTCGGTCTCGCCTTCCGGGCCGGCATGTTCAACATCGGTGGT
>JBAZRQ010000158.1:1743-5555 GCA_041662925.1 Nocardioides sp.
AGACGTGTGCTCTTCCGATCTGGTGGTCGCGGTCAGATGCTGCTCGGCGGCGCCGCGGCGGGCTGGGTGGGCGTGAAGTTCGACCTGCCGGTCGGCCTTCACCTCGCCCTGGCCGTGCTGGCCGCCATGACTTTCGGCGGCGTGTGGGCCGGCCTTGCCGGCTACCTCAAGGCACGCACCGGCGCCCACGAGGTGATCGTCACGATCATGCTCAACTACGTCGGTTTCTACCTGGTGTTCTTCGCCCTCTCGGAGCAGGGCCTCCTGCAGGCGCCGGGGTCCGCCAACCCCAAGTCGCTGCCGGTCCAGGAGTCGGCCACCCTGCCGCTGCTCCTGGGGGAGCAGTTCAACCTGCACCTCGGGTTCCTCCTGGCGCTGGTTGCCGTCGCTGTCGTGTGGTGGCTGATCAACCGCTCGGCGTTCGGGTTCCGATTGAGGGCAGTGGGCGAGAACCCCGACGCCGCCCGAGTCGCAGGCATCAACGTCGGTCGCACCTACACGCTCGTCATGGTCATCGCGGGGGCGCTGGTCGGCATGGCCGGGGCCAACCAGGTGCTGGGGACGGTCACCAGCGGGGTCACGGTCGACCTCGATGCCGGTATCGGCTTCGACGCCATCACAGTCGCCCTGCTCGGCCGCTCACGCCCGTTGGGGATCCTCGCGGCAGGGTTGCTGTTCGGCGCCTTCAAGGCCGGCGGCTTCTCGATGCAGGCCTCCCAGGGCATCCCCATCGACCTCGTGCTGGTCGTACAGTCGCTCATCGTCCTCTTCATCGCCGCACCCCCGCTGGTCCGTGCGATCTTCCGGCTCCCCGCGAAGGAGGAGGCATGACCACGACTTCCGCCGTCACCCCCGAGGCAACCCCGCCGACGACCCCACCGACGACCCCGACCGTCGTCACCGTCGTCGACCGCAAGGCGCCGGTGATCCTCACCGTCCTCACCGTCGGGATGGCGCTCATCGTCGCTTTCAAGGAGCGTGCGGGTGACACGACGTTCCGGTGGGGGACGTCCAGGGACGCGTTCGAGCTGCCCTCCCTCACGGTCCCGGCGACGCCCACAGCCTGGTTGCTCGTCGCTCTCATGGCCGTGGGCGCCGCCTTGTCGTGGGTGCTCTACTACCGACGGCGTCCCACCCCCATGTGGTTCGTCGCGCTGTTCGCCGTCGCGACCCTGGGCGCATTCCTGACCTGGGCAGCGACCGGCAGCACCATGCCGGTGGTCGGTCTCTTCGCCGGTGCGGTCGCACTGGCCGTCCCCTTGGTCTTCGGCGCGATGGCCGGCGTCATCGGCGAGCGGGCCGGAGTGGTCAACATCGCGATCGACGGCCAGCTGCTCGCCGGGGCCTTCGCCGCCGCGATGGTGGGCTCGATCACGGGATCGCTGTGGGCCGGCGTCGTGGCCGCCATGTTCGCCGGACTGCTCGTCGCGGCGCTGCTGGGGCTCTTCGGGATCACCTACATCGTCGACCAGGTGATCGTCGGCGTCGTGCTCAACGTGCTGGTCATCGGCCTGACCAGCTTCCTCTTCAGCCAGGTGCTCGCGCCCAACGCCGCGGACCTGAACTCGCCGCCACGGTTCACGTCGCTGTCGATCCCGCTGCTCGGCGACATCCCGCTGATCGGGCCGGTGCTGTTCCGGCAGACCGCGCTCGTCTACCTGATGTACGTCGTCGTGGCCATCCTGGCCTGGGCGCTCTACCGCTCGAGGTGGGGCCTGCGCCTGCGGTCCGTGGGCGAACATCCCAAGGCGGCCGACACGGTGGGCATCAAGGTCAACGCCACCCGCTACCGGGCCATCCTGCTCGCCGGAGCCATCGCCGGAATGGGCGGCGCGTTCTACACCCTCGTCTCGGTCCCCCAGTTCAACCGTGAGATGACCGGCGGTGCGGGCTATATCGCGCTGGCCGCGGTCATCTTCGGCAAGTGGGACCCGATCCGGGCCATGCTGGCCGCCCTGCTGTTCGGCTTCGCCTCCAACCTGCAAGGCGTGCTGTCGGTGATCGGTTCGCCGGTGCCGAGCCAGTTCATGCTGATGCTGCCCTACGTCGTCACCATCTTCGCCGTGGCTGGACTCGTGGGACGCTCCCGCGCTCCGGCCGCCGACGGAATTCCCTACCGCAAGGCCTAGTGGCCTAGGCCACGGTCTCGCTCGCCGCGGTCGCCATCACGGCGATCGTGGCGAGCACCTGCGCGCCGATGCCGATCGCGCGCTCGTCGACGCACAGGTCGCCCTGGTGCAGGTCGTAGGTGGGGCCCCCCGGCAGCCGGGTGCCCAGGCGCAGCATGGCGCCCGGCACCTGCTCGACGTACCAGCCGAAGTCCTCGCCGCCGAGGCTCTGCGGGACGGTGGTCGAGCCGTGCGCGCCGAGGACCGAACGGACCGCTGCGACCGCGAGGGTGTTGGCGATCGGGTCGTTGACGACCGGCGGGACACCCTGCAGGTAGTCGACGCTGGCGGACACGCCGTAGGGGCGCACGATGTCCTGCACCGCCTCACGGATGATCGGTTCGCACAGGGTCCAGGCCACCGCGTCGAGGATGCGCACCGTGCCCGCGACCTCGCCGCGGTCGGGGATGACGTTGGCCGCGGCACCGGCGTGCACGGTGCCCCACACGACCGACACCCCGGCGCGGGGGTCCATCCGCCGGCTGAGCACGGCGGGGAGCTCGTTGATCACCTTCGCCAGCGCGAACGTCAGGTCTCCGGTCAGGTGGGGCCGCGAGGTGTGGCCCCCGGTCCCCTCGAGGCGGACCACGATCTTGTCGGCAGCGCTGGTCAGCGCGCCGCTGCGCAGCCCGACCCGGCCGACGTCGACCGCGGGGTCGCAGTGCAGGGCGAAGATCTGGGCCACGTCGTCGAGCGCGCCGGCCAGGATCAGCTGGCGCGCGCCGCCGGGCATGACCTCCTCAGCGGGCTGGAACAGCAGCCGGACCCGGCCGCTCAGCAGCCCCGCCTCGTGCAGGGAGGCCAGGGCGAGGGCGGCCCCGACCAGGCAGGCCACGTGGACGTCGTGGCCGCAGGCGTGGGCGATGCCGGGCGTGGTCGAGACCCAGGGGTCCTCGGTCAGGTCGGTGACCGGCAGGGCGTCGATGTCGGCACGCAGGGCGATCACCCGGCCGCCCTCCCCGAGCTCGGCCATCAGCCCGGTGCCGGGCACCCGGCTGACCCGCCACCCGGCCAGGGCCAGGCGGTCGGCGATCACCTTGGTGGTGCGCACCTCGGCCCAGGAGAGCTCGGGGTGTGCGTGCAGGTCGCGGCGCAGGTCGAGCAGCTCGGCGTCGTGCTTCTCGACGACGTCGGCGATCCGGGCGGAGAGGTCGTTGGCCATTGCTCGCAGATTAGTTGACGCGTCCACCGGCGGGACACCGGGCTCAGCGCGGATCCAGGCTGAGTGGTCAGACGTCGCCGTCGTAGGCGGCGAGGAGGCGGTCGGCGGCCACGGTGGCGGGCAGCTCGCCGGCCAGCACCGCGGCGCTGACCTGCTCCCGGATGGCCCGCACCCCCGGCGAGTGGCGCAGCCGCTGGTCGAGCTCGTCGCGCACCAGGGACCAGGTGAAGTCGAGCTGCTGGCCGGCTCGCTTCGTCGCCAGCCCGGTCTCCCCGAGATGCTCGCGGTGCGCGAGCACGCGCTCCCAGAGGTCGTCGACCCCGACGTCGGTGAGGCCGGAGCAGGTCACGACCGGTGGCGCCCACTCCCCCTTGCCGCGCACCAGCCGCAGCGCCCCGGCCAGCTCGCGGGCCGCGGAGCGCGCCTCCTGCTCCCGATCACCGTCGGCCTTGTTGACCGCGATCACGTCGGCGATCTCGAGG
>JBAZRQ010000159.1:0-5511 GCA_041662925.1 Nocardioides sp.
TGGCGTAGTCCTCGCGGTAGCGCAGCGCCAGCGCCCACGTGTGCGGCGGGGTCCAGAAGAACACGACCATGAAGAGCACGACCGGCGTCCACGACAGGGAGTCGGTGACGGCGGTCCACCCGATCAGCGTCGGGAAGCACCCGGCGATGCCGCCCCAGACGATGTTCTGCGCCGTACGGCGCTTGAGCACCATCGTGTAGATGAGCACGTAGAAGGCAATGGCCGTCACCGACAGCAGCGCGGACAGGGTGTTGACCCAGACCGCGAGTACGACGGTCGACAGCACCGCCAGGACGGAGGCGAAGACCAGGGCAGCGCGCGCGGTGACGATGTGGCGGGGCAGGGCCCGGCGGCGGGTGCGCCGCATCTGCTCGTCGATGTCGCGGTCGTAGACGCAGTTGAACGCCGACGCGGAGCCGGCCGACAGGGTGCCGCCGACGACGGTCGCGAGGACCAGGCCGAGCGGGGGGACGCCACGGTCGGCGAAGAACATGACCGGCACCGTGGTGAGCAGCAGCAGCTCGATGACGCGCGGCTTGGTGAGGCCGACGTAGGCGGCGACGACGTCCTTGAGGCTGGTGCCTCCGGTCGGCTCGTCGCGCTCCGGCTGCTGGGCAGCGGTGGCCGACTGGTCGACGTACGTCACGGACATCCTCGCGAATGGGAAGGGCTGCTTCGGGCAACCGGTGCGGGTGCCAGTCTAACGCCTCGCCTGGGTAGGCTCGGAACGGCGTAACCCCCCTGAGAGGAACCACGTGACCACACGCGCAGGACTGGACTGGACCGAGCTCGACCAGAGGGCCGTCGACACGGCACGGATCCTGGCCATGGACGCGGTGCAGAAGGTGGGCAACGGCCACCCTGGCACCGCCATGAGCCTGGCCCCCGCTGCTTACCTGCTGTTCCAGAAGGTGATGAAGCACGACCCGGTCGACCCCGACTGGATCTCGCGCGACCGCTTCGTGCTCTCGTGCGGCCACTCGAGCCTGACGCTCTACGTCCAGCTCTTCCTCGGCGGCTTCGGGATCGAGCTCGAGGACCTCCAGGCGCTGCGCACCTGGGGCAGCAAGACCCCGGGGCACCCGGAGTACCACCACACCAAGGCCGTCGAGGTCACCACCGGGCCGCTCGGCCAGGGCATCGGCAACGCCGTCGGCATGGCCATGGCGGCGCGCAAGCAGCGCGGCATGCTCGACCCCGAGACGCCCGAGGGCGAGTCGTTCCTCGACCACCACGTCTACGTCCTGGCCAGCGACGGCGACATCGAGGAGGGCGTGAGCTCGGAGGCGTCCTCGATCGCCGGCACCCAGCGCCTGGGCAACCTCACCGTGATCTACGACGCCAACGAGATCTCGATCGAGGACGACACCAACATCGCCCTCAGCGAGGACGTCGCAGCGCGCTACGAGGCCTACGGCTGGCACGTCCAGACCGTCGACTGGACCCACGGCGGCGAGGGCTACCGCGAGGACGTCCACGCGCTCTACGACGCCCTCGAGGCCGCCCGCGCGGTCACCGACCGCCCGAGCTTCATCAAGCTCCGCACGATCATCGCCTGGCCCGCCCCCTCCGCACAGAACACCGGTAAGGCCCACGGCTCCGCGCTCGGCGAGGAGGAGGTCGCCGCCACCAAGAAGCTGCTCGGCTTCGACCCCGAGCTGACCTTCGAGGTGCCGGCCGAGGTCATCGAGCACACCCGCCTGCTCCGCGAGCGCGGCGCCGCCGCCGGCCAGACCTGGGACGAGCACTACGCCGCGTGGTCCGAGGCGCACCCCGAGCGGGCCGCGCTGCTCCACCGGCTCAACAGCGGCGCCCTGCCCGACGGCTGGGACGCCGACCTGCCGACGTTCGACGCCGACCCCAAGGGCGTCGCGACCCGCAAGGCCTCCGGCGCGGTGATCAACGCGATCGCAGCCACGGTCCCCGAGCTGTGGGGCGGCTCGGCCGACCTGGCCGAGTCCAACAACACCACCATCGAGGGGGCGGGCTCGTTCCTGCCCGTCGACCGCGCGACCAAGATGTGGCAGGCCGAGCCGTTCGCCGGCCGGGTGCTCCACTTCGGGATCCGCGAGCACGCCATGGGCGCGATCATGAACGGCATCGCGCTGCACTGGAACACCCGCGTCTTCGGCGGCACGTTCCTGACGTTCTCCGACTACATGCGCGGCTCCGTGCGGCTCGCCGCGATCATGGGGCTGCCGGTCACCTACGTGTGGACCCACGACTCCATCGGCCTCGGCGAGGACGGCCCGACCCACCAGCCGGTCGAGCACCTCGCGTCGCTGCGCGCCATCCCCGGTCTCGACGTGGTCCGCCCCGCCGACGCCAACGAGACGGCCGCCTGCTGGCAGGCGATCATGGTCAACGCCCGCCCGGCGGGCATCGCGCTCAGCCGGCAGAACGTCCCGGTGTTCCCGCGCGACGCCGAAGGGTTCGCCGGCACCGGCGACGCCCACCGTGGTGGCTACGTCCTGCTCGACGCCGAGGGCGGCGTGCCCGACGTGGTGCTCGTCGGCACCGGGTCCGAGGTCCAGCTCGCCGTCGCCGCCCGCACGGCGCTGGCGGCCGAGGGCATCCGCGCGCGGGTCGTCTCGATGCCGTGCCGCGAGTGGTACGACGAGCAGGACGCCGCCTACCGCGACTCGGTGATCCCGCCGACCGTCAAGGCGCGGGTCTCGGTCGAGGCCGGAGTGGCCCAGGGCTGGCGCGAGGTAGTCGGTGACGCCGGCCGGATCGTCTCGGTCGACCGGTTCGGGGCGTCCGCCGACGCCGCCACGATGTTCCAGGAGTACGGCATCACCGCCGAGGCCGTCGCCTCGGCCGCACGCGAGAGCCTGGCAGCAGTAGCCGGCTGACGAAGCCCATCGATCCCCCGGAGGACGCACATGACGCAGCTACAAGAGGCTCGCCTCGAGGCACTGGCGGACGCGGGGGTGTCGATCTGGCTCGACGACCTCTCCCGCGAGCGGATCGAGACCGGCAGTCTCGCCGACCTCGTCAAGGAGCGGTCGGTGGTCGGGGTGACGACCAACCCGACCATCTTCGCCGGCGCGATCGCCAACGGTGAGCGCTACGACGACCAGGTGCGGGCCCTCGTGGCCGAGGGCACGCCCGTGGAGCAGGTGGTCTTCTCGCTCACCACCGAGGACGTCCGCAACGCGTGCGACGTACTCGCTCCGGTCGCCGACGGCAGCCCGTCCGACGGCCGCGTCTCGATCGAGGTCGAGCCCGACCTGGCCAACGACACCGACGGCACCCTGGCCTCGGCGCAGGCGCTGTGGAAGGCCGTCGACCGGCCCAACGTGCTGATCAAGATCCCCGCCACCCTCGAGGGGCTTCCGGCGATCACCGCCGCCATCGGCGAGGGCATCAGCGTCAACGTCACGCTGATCTTCTCCCTCGAGCGCTACCGCGCGGTGATGGACGCCTACCTCGCCGGCCTCGAGCAGGCCCGCGACGCCGGGTTGGACCTGTCGACGATCCAGTCGGTGGCGTCCTTCTTCGTCTCCCGGGTCGACTCGGAGGTCGACAAGCGGCTGGAGGCGATCGGCACCGACGAGGCGACCGCGCTCAAGGGCAAGGCAGCCGTCGCCAACGCCCGCCTGGCCTACGCCGCCTTCGAGGAGGTGCGGGCCAGTGATCGCTGGCGCGCCCTGGCCGAGGCCGGGGCCCACGCCCAGCGGCCGCTGTGGGCCTCCACCGGGGTCAAGAACCCCGACTACCCCGACACCCTCTACGTCACCGAGCTGGTCGTGGCCGACACCGTCAACACGATGCCGGAGAAGACCATGGAGGCGTTCGCCGACCACGGCGAGGTCACCGGCGACACCGTCACCGGCCGCGGCGACGAGGCCCAGGCGGTCTTCGACCGGCTGGCCGAGGTCGGCATCGACTTCGACGACGTGCTCCTGGTGCTCGAGCAGGAGGGCGTCGACAAGTTCAAGAAGTCGTGGGACGAGCTCGTCGAGACGGTCCGCGGCCAGATGGACGCGAGCGGCTCATGACCGAGACGGCGTGGAACGCGGTCAGCGGTGAGGGTTTCGAGCTGACCTTCGGCTACGCCGACGAGGCGGCGTACGCCGCGACCGTCGAGGCCCTGGTGGCCGACGGCGTGGCCGGCCGGATCGCCGCACGTGACGCCACCCTCTGGGGCCCCGAGGCCGAGGATGAGTCCGCCAAGCGTCTGGGCTGGGTCGACCTCTCCGTGCGGTCGCGCCCGCTGGTGGTCGACATCGCGGCGCTCGAGGTGCAGCTGCGCCAGCGCGGCGTGTGGCGTGTCGTCCTGTGCGGCATGGGCGGCTCGTCGCTCGCCCCCGAGGTGATCTGCGCCGCTGACGGGGTCGAGCTCGAGGTGCTCGACTCGTCCGACCCCGACTTCGTCCGCGCCGCGATCGAGTGCCGGCTCGACGAGACCGTGGTGGTCGTGTCCAGCAAGTCCGGTGGCACCGTCGAGACCGACAGCCAGCGACGTGCCTTCGAGCGGGCCTTCCGCGACGTCGGCATCGACCCCTCGGGGCGGATCGTGGTGGTGACCGACCCCGGGTCGCCGCTGGAGGCACTGGCACGTGAGGCCGGCTACCGCGTGTTCCTCGCCGACCCCGAGGTGGGCGGCCGCTACTCCGCGTTGACCGCGTTCGGCCTGGTGCCGAGCGGGCTGGCCAACGCCAACATCGCCACCCTGCTCGACGAGGCCGAGGCGATCCGGCCGGCCCTGGAGGCCGACTCCCCCGACAATCCCGCACTGCGGCTCGGCGCCCTGCTCGCGGCGGCCAACCTGGCCGGGGCCGACAAGCTGGTGCTGGCCAACGCCGGGTCGTCGTTCGCCGGGTTCGGCGACTGGGCCGAGCAGCTGGTCGCCGAGTCCACCGGCAAGGGCGGCCTCGGCATCCTGCCGGTCGTCGTCGACGCCCTCGACTCCCCCAACTTCGTGCCCAGCACCCCCGACGAGGTGCTGGTCACGTTCGGACCCGGCCGGGTCTTCGACCGGGTGCGCCCGGCCTCGGGCTGGGGGGCCACGGTCGACGCACCGCTGGGCGCCCAGATGCTGCTGTGGGAGTACGCCACGGCGGTGGCCGGCCGGATCATCGGGATCAACCCCTTCGACCAGCCCGACGTCGAGAGCGCCAAGGCCGCGGCCCGCGAGATGCTCGACGGCGCTGGCGAGCAGCCCATCCCGGTCTTCGTCGACGGGCCGGTCACGGTCTACGCCTCGCCCGGGTGGCTGCCCGACGGCACCGCCAGCGTCGCCGACGCCGTCGCAGCGCTGCTCGGCACGCTCGACGGGGACCGCGGCTACGTCTCCGTGCAGGCCTACCTGGACCGCCACCGCGACGCCGCGCTGGCCGGCTGCCGCGACACCCTCGCGGTGCGCACCGGCCGCCCGGTGACCTTCGGCTGGGGGCCACGCTTCCTGCACTCCACCGGGCAGTACCACAAGGGCGGCCCCGACACCGGGGTCTACCTCCAGGTCACGGGCCAGCCGGTCGCCGACCTCGCCGTACCCGACCGGCC
>JBAZRQ010000160.1:0-5508 GCA_041662925.1 Nocardioides sp.
GAATGGCGACCGGTCACCTCGTCGCGTCCCTGATGAAGCCTGCCTCCTCCCCCGTGCTCGCGGTCGGGTCCGAGGTCATCGACCTCACGCCCACGCCCATGAAGGAGTGGGCGATCCGCCAGTTCGGCAGCAACGACAAGCCGATCCTGATCGGCTCGGTCCTGCTCGGCGTGCTCGTGCTCGCCGCGGTCGCGGGCGTCCTCACCCGCCGCCGGTTCGCCGTGGGCGCCACGATCCTGGTGGCCCTCGTCGGCGTCGCCGCGGCCGCCGCCATGTCGCGGCCCGCCGCCGAGGTCACCGACCTGCTGCCCAGCCTGCTGACCGCCGTGGTCGCCGTCGCCGCCCTGTGGTGGCTCGACCGCGCCGCCCGGACCGGCACCGTGCTGCGCTCCTCCTCGGCCGCCGGCGACGAGCCGAGCGGGCCGACCCGCCGCGGCGTCGTGATCACCATGGGCGTCGTGGCCGCTGCCGCGGCGCTCATGGGCACCGCCGGCCGGGTCATCGGCAAGCTGCGCGCGCGTCCCGAGGACGTCACCCTCCCCGCCGCTGCCGAGAAGGCGCCCGCCCTGCCCAAGGGGATCGAGAACCAGGTGCCGGGCATGAGCGCGTTCCGCACCCCCATCGAGGACTTCTACCGCGTCGACACCCGTCTCGACACCCCGATCATCAGCGCCGACGACTGGACGCTCACGATCGACGGCGACGTCGAGAAGGAGCTGACCTTCACCTTCGACGACCTGCTCGCGATGCCGCTGATCGAGCGGGACATCACCCTCACGTGTGTCTCCAACAGCGTGGGCGGGCCGTACGTCGGCGCCGCCCGGTGGATCGGCGTACGGCTCACCGACCTGCTCGACCTGGCCGGCGTGGGCTCGAAGGCCGACCAGATCCTCAGCACCGACTTCGAGGGCATGACCATCAGCACCCCGCTCGAGCTCGCCACCGACGGTCGCGACGCGATGATCGCCCTGGGCATGAACGGCGAGGCCCTGCCGCGCGAGCACGGCTTCCCCGCCCGGATGGTGGTCCCTGGCCTCTACGGCTTCATCAGCGCCACCAAGTGGGTCACCCGGCTCACACTGACCACGTACGCCGAGAAGCAGGCCTACTGGACCAAGAAGGACTGGGCGACCGACGCGCCGATCAAGATCTCGGCGCGCATCGACACCCCCAACGCGCTGGAGTCGCTCTCGGCCGGCGAGACCGTCGTCGGTGGCGTCGCCTGGGCGCAGCAGAAGGGCGGGGTCGCCAAGATCGAGGTCCGCTTCGACGGCGGCCCGTGGCAGCCGGCCCAGCTCGGCCCCGACGGCGGCAACGACTACTGGCGTCAGTGGTTCTTCAAGTGGGACGCCACCCCCGGCCAGCACACCATCGCTGCCCGCGTCACCAGCGGCGACGGCGAGGTCCAGAGCGCCGTGATGGCCAACCCGTTCCCCGAGGGCGCCAGCGGCATCCAGGAGTTCCTGGTCACCGTGGCGTGAGCCACGAACCAGCCAACGTGGCCTAGGCCACACATCAATCTCCCCAGCGACCAATCCGGACGCCGGGCAGCACCGAATCACCTGTGAATCTCCCCTACGGAAGGCACCGAATCCCATGAAGCTCCAGACTCTCCGACGCAACGGTGGCATCGCCGCCGCGGCCATCGCCCTGTCGCTCACCCTCGCCGCCTGCGGCGAGGAGGACGAGCCCACCTCGGGTTCCTCTTCTGACGACACCTCGCAGACCCCCGACACGACCGAGGAGAGCTCGCCGGCCTCGGCCAGCGCCTCCGACCAGGTCTTCGGTGACGGCTGCTCCGCGGTCCCCACCGACGGCAAGGGCTCCTTCGACGGCATGGTGATGGACCCCGTCGCCACCGCCGCCAGCAACAACCCGCTGCTCTCGACCCTGGTCGAGGCCGTCGGCGTGGCCGACCTCGGTGGCACCCTGAACGACGCCCCCGAGCTGACCGTCTTCGCGCCGGTCAACGACGCGTTCGCCGCGATCCCCGCGGACCAGCTCAAGGGGATCCTGGCCGACAAGGCGCTGCTGTCGAAGATCCTGACCCACCACGTCGTGGGCGGGAAGCTCGACCCGACCGCCGTCGCCGGTGAGCAGGAGACCCTCAACATGGACGGCCTCACCGTTGAGGGTGACGCGGAGTCCGGCATGACGGTGTCTGATGGAACCGTGACCGCCAACGTCATCTGCGGCAACGTGCCGACGGCCAACGCGACGGTCTACATCATCGACGCCGTCCTCGCCGGCGCCAAGTAACGCTTCCCCCGAAGCGATCTGACGACAAGGATCTGGGCATGGATCCCTCCGGACCAGCCGTCGCTGGCGTCCCCTCCTGGGAGGGGGCGCCGGCGGCGCCCGACCTGGCCGAGCTGCTCAAGCTCTCGGCCAGGGGTGACCAGGCGGCCTTCGCCCGGTTGTACGACGCCATCTCGGCGCGGGTCTTCGGGCTCGCGGTGCGGGTGGTGAGGGACCCGGCCCAGGCCGAGGAGGTCACCCAGGAGGCTCTCCTGGAGATCTGGAAGATGGCCAGCAGGTTCGACCCCGACCGGGGCAGCCCGATGGCCTGGATGCTCACGATCGTCCACCGCAAGGCGGTCGACCGGGTGCGCTCGGCCGAGGCGGCCACCCGCCGCGACACGTCGTACCACCAGCACAACCAGGCGGTCGACCACGACTCGACCGCCGACGCCGCGCACGCCTCGCTCGAGGCGAAGCGGGTCCGCACCGCACTGCAGAGCCTCACGGCGGCGCAGCGCGAGGCCCTGGAGCTCGCCTACTTCGGCGGCTACACGCACACAGAGGTGGCCAGCATGCTCGACCTCCCGGTCGGCACGGCCAAGACACGAATCCGCGACGGCCTGATCAGGCTGCGCGACACGATGGGAGTAGGAACATGAGCAGCGACATCCACGCGCTCTCGGGTGCCTACGCCGTCGACGCCCTGGACGACATCGAGCGCGCCCAGTTCGAGCGACACCTGGCCCAGTGCGACGCCTGCCGGTCCGAGGTCGACAGTCTGCGCGAGGCGTCGGCGCTGTTGGCCGAGAGCGCGGCTGCCGCACCGCCGGCCGCACTGCGGGACCGGGTGCTCGCCGGCATCGAGACCGTCCGGCCCCTCCCTCCCGTGGTGGCGCCCGTGGTGTCGGCACCGGAGCGGCGCCGCCGTCGGTTTCCGGCTCTGGTCGCCGCCGCCGCGGTCGTCACCCTGATCGGGGTCGGCGGCGCGGTGTGGCAGCCCTGGTCGGACGAGACCTCGCAGTCGCCCTCCGCCACCGACCTCGTCCTCCAGGCCGCAGACCGTGAGGTGCTGACCGAGGAGCTCGACAACGGTGCGGTCATCACGCTGACGCGCTCCAAGCAGCTCAACCAGGCCGTCATCACGACCGAGAACATGCCCGCCCCGGCGGGCGGCAAGGTCTACGAGCTCTGGCTCCAGCACGACGAGGTGATGGTGCCCGCCGGGCTGATGGACAAGGCCGGCTCGACCACCCTGCTGCTCGAGGGCGACCCGGCCACGGCGAGTGCCGCCGGCATCACGGTCGAGCCGGAGGGCGGCTCAGAGGTCCCGACCAGCCTGCCGATCGCGCTCTTCGAGTTCGAGCAAGTCTGATGAGCACGCTCACGCCACCGCGACGGGTCGCGGTGGTGGGCTCCGGCGTCGCCGGGCTCACCGCCGCCTACGTCGCCTCACGCACCGCCGAGGTCACCCTCTTCGAGGCCGACGACCGGCTCGGCGGCCACGCCGACACCCACGACGTCCGCGAGGCCGACGGCCGGAGCCTGGCCATCGACACCGGCTTCATCGTCCACAACGAGCGCACCTACCCGGTGCTGCTGCGGATGTTCGCCGAGCTCGGGGTCGCCACGCAGCCCTCCGAGATGTCGATGTCGATCCGCGACGACGAGTCCGGCCTGGAGTGGGCCGGCGCGCTCGGTCGCAAGGGCGTCTTCCCCTCGGCCCGTCACCTCCTCAACCCCCGCTACCTGCGGATGCTGACCGAGATCCCGCGCTTCCACCGGCAGGCCCGGGCGCTGCTCGCGGGCAATGGGGGCGACGGGGAGGACACGACCCTGCGCGACTTCCTCGCGGCGGGCGGCTTCACGCCGTACTTCACCCGGCACTTCATGGAGCCCCTCGTCGCGGCCGTGTGGTCCTGCGACCCCGAGGTGTCGCTCGACTACCCGGCGCGCTACCTGTTCACCTTCCTCCAGCACCACGGCATGCTCTCCGTGTCCGGCTCGCCGGAGTGGCGGACGGTCACCGGCGGGTCCCGCGAGTACGTCGCCCGGCTCGCCGCGACCTTGCCGGACGTGCGCACCGGCACCAAGGTCACCTCGGTGCTCGAGACCGGCTCCGGCGTCGAGGTCACCGACGGCAACGGCGCGGTCACGACGTACGACGCCGTGGTCATCGCGACCCACCCCGGCCATGCCCTGGCGATGCTGGCCGAGCCGACCACCGCGCAGCGCGAGGTGCTGTCCGCGATGCCCTACTCGCCCAACGTCGCCGTGCTGCACACCGACACCTCCGTGCTGCCGGCCAACACCAACGCCTGGGCGTCGTGGAACTTCCGCCGCCCGGACTCGCCGCAGGACGGGGTGCTGGTCACCTACGACCTGACCCGGCTGCAGCGCCTCGACACCGACGTCCGCTACCTGGTGACGCTGGGCGGGGAGCACCTCGTCGACCCCGCCACGGTGATCGACCGGATGGAGTACGAGCACCCGCTCTACAACCCCGAGTCCGTCGCGGCCCAGCAGCGGCTGCCCGAGCTCGGCTCCGAGCGGATCGCGTTCGCCGGGGCCTACCACGGCTGGGGCTTCCACGAGGACGGCGCGCGCTCGGGCCTCCGGGCCGCCGAGCACCTCGGCCTCGAGTGGCCGGCGGACGCGGCGAGTCGGTCCGCCCCACCGGTGGAGCCGGTCATCTACGAGACCACGGTCCGCCACGTCCGCCGTACCCCCTTCAAGCGCACCTTCGAGAACCGCTCGCAGATCTGGCTGGTCGACCTCGACCACCTGCCCGACCACGGGGTGCTCGGGCGCTTCGAGGCCCGTGACCACCTGGGCGACCCCGACCTCACGATCCGCGCCAACCTCGAGGCCTTCCTCGCCGCGAACGGCGTGGCACTCGGCGGCGGCCGGGTGCTGATGGCCGCCAACGCCCGCGCGTTCGGCCACTGCTTCAACCCGATCAGCGTCTTCTGGTGCTGGGACGCGGCCGGCGACCTGGCGGCGACCGTGGTCGAGGTGCACAACACCTACGGCGACCGGCACGCCTACCTCGTGCATCCCGACGCCAACGGTCGGGCGAGCACCCCGAAGGCCATGTACGTCTCCCCGTTCCACGGCACCGACGGCCGCTACGAGCTGGCCGTCCCGGTGCCCGGACGCAGCCTGAAGATCGCGGTCACCCTGCACAGCGATGACGGGCACAGCGATGACGGGCACAGCGACGACGGGCCCAACAACGAAGGGGCGGTGTTCTCCGCCTCGCTGACCGGC
>JBAZRQ010000161.1:0-5495 GCA_041662925.1 Nocardioides sp.
CGGCCGGCGCACCGGCCAGTGCTCCGGCGGCCAGCGCGGCCAGCAGGTGCGGGAGGTGGGAGGTCCGGGCGACCGCCAAGTCATGCTCGTCGGGGGTGAGCCGGACCGGCACCGCCCCGCACAGCAGCGCGAGCGCCTCGACCAGCCTGACCGCCTCGGGCGTGGACCCCGGGTGCGGGGTCACGGCCCACGGCCGTCCGTCGAACAGCGCGGCGCTGGCGGCCAGTGGCCCGGAGCGCTCGCTGCCGGCCATCGGGTGTCCGCCGACGTAGCGCTCCACGCCCGGCAGGTCGGCCACGGCCGCGAGCGGCCCGGCCTTGACGCTGCCGACGTCGGTCACCACGGCGCCGCCCTCGAGCGCGCGGGCGATCTGCTCCCCCAGGTGGTCCGGCGGTACGGCGACCACGACCAGCTGCGGCCGGTCGTCGGCGGTCGTGGCCCGGCCGGCCCCCAGGCCGGAAGCGGTGCGCAGGTGGTCGTCGGAGGTCTCGGTGAGCAGTACCTCCAGGCCGGCCCGGCGACAGGCGAGCGCGATCGACGTACCGATCAGGCCGGCGCCGACGATCTCGACAGGCCCGACGATTGGCCCGACGATCGGCCCGATCGAGTCACTCATCCGGCACGGACCGGACCCGGGTCAGGTCGCTGCGCAGCGCCGCCGCCCCGTGGAGGTAGACGTGGGTGATGTCGGCGCGCGGCAGCTCGGTCTCGACGTGCGCCATCATCCGCACGACCCTCGGCATCGAGCCCGCGATCTCGAGCTCGCGCGCGCAGATCAGCGGCACGTCGCCGAACCCGAGCTGCCGGGCGGCGTACGCCGGGAACTCCGAGACCAGGTCACTGGTGGCGGTGAAGATCACCGAGATGAAGTCGTCGACCTCGAGGCCGTTGGAGGTCATCACGTCCGTGACCATCTCCGCGACCCGCTCGAGCATGTGCTCGCGCTCGTCGGCGTCGAGCTGGGTGGCTCCGCGTACGGCTCTGACTGACACCCTCCGACCCTATCGGGGCTGCTGGCTCCCGAAGGACCGGTGGTTGCCCTCTGGACCTGGTCAGAGCTGCGCGTTGTCGAGCAGCTCGCCCAGCTCGTCGAGGGTCAGGTCGCGCAGCGCACCGGGCTTCATCGACCCGAGCTGGACCGGCCCGATCGCGGTGCGGGTCAGCTTGCGGACCGGGTGGCCGACGTGGTCGAGCAGCCGGCGCACGATCCGGTTGCGGCCCTCGTGGATGACCAGCTCGACGATCGACTTGTCCTTCGACGACGTCACCACCCGCGCCCTCGAGACCGTGACCGGGCCGTCGTCGAGGGTCACCCCCGCCAGCAGCTGCTTGACGGTGGGCTTGGTGACCTCGCCGTCGACCTCGGCGACGTAGGTCTTGTCCATCTCGTACGACGGGTGGGCCATGCGCTGGGCGAAGTCGCCGTCGTTGGTGAGCAGGAGCAGGCCGGAGGTGTCGGTGTCGAGCCGCCCGACGTGGAAAAGGCGCTCGGGCCGGTGAGCCACGACGTCGGAGATGGTGCGCCGTCCCTCGGGGTCGGACATCGTCGAGACCACCCCGGTCGGCTTGTTGAGCACCAGGTAGACCAGGTCCGAGAGCGGCGGCAACCGCTTACCTCCGACCCGGATCACCGCCGTGCGCGGGTCGACCTTGGTGCCGAGCCGGGTGACGACCTCGCCGTCCACGACGACCTCGCCCTCGAGCATCAGCTCCTCGCACTTGCGGCGCGACGCGACCCCCGACTGGGCGAGCAGCTTCTGGAGCCGGATCAGCCCGTCGTCGTCGGTGGCGACCTCGCGGGTCATGGGCCCGCCGGTTCGCCGGCCGGTTCGCCGGCCGGTTCGCCCGTCGGTTCGCTGGCCGGTTCGGCCGCCGCGGCCGGCTCGCCGGACGCCGGACCCTCGTGCACGGTCTCGGTGGCCGCCATCTCGGCGAGCTCGTCCTCGAGGTCGTCGAGGTCGGGCAGGTAGGGCGCGAGCTCGGGCAGGTCCTCGACCGAGCCGATCCCGATCCGCTCGAGGAAGTAGGACGTCGTCCGGAACAGGTTGGCGCCGGTCTCCCCGTCCTGGCCGGCCTCCTCGACCAGGCCGCGCGAGATCAGGGTGCGCATCACGCCGTCGACGTTGACGCCGCGGATCGCCGAGACCCGGGCGCGCGATACCGGCTGCTTGTAGGCCACGACCGCCAGCGTCTCCAGCGCCGCGTGGGTGAGCCGCGCCTGCTGGCCCTCCAGCACGAAGGCCTCGACGACCGCGGCGTACTCGTCGCGGGAGTAGAAGCGCCAGCCGCCGGCGACGTTGCGCAGCTCGAAGCCGCGGCCCTGCGCGGTGTAGTCGGCTGCGAGCTCGTGCAGCGCGGCCGACACCTCCTCGGCCGGGTAGCCGACGGCCGAGGCCAGGCTGACGCCGTCGAGCGGCTGGTCGGAGACCATCAGTACCGCCTCGAGGGAGGGCCGCAGCTCCGCGACGGGTACGGCGAGCTGCTCGTCGCCGAGGTCGGCAGGGTCGACGGGGTCGGTCTCAGTCATCTGGTGTCTCCTCGGCATCGGGCGGTGGCCCGTCGAACTCGTCAGTGATCTCGATCTCCTCGTCGTCGGCGCCCGTCCAGCGGATGGTCAGCTCACCCAGGGCGGTCACCTGCTCGAACGCCACCGCGCCCTCGCGGAACAGCTCGAGCAGCGAGAGGAAGCGCGCCACGGTGGTGAGCCGGTCGGGCGAGTCGCCGCACAGGGCGCGGAACGTCATCGTGCCGGTACGTCGCAGTCGCTCGACCACCAGCATGGCCTGCTCGCGCACGCTGACCTTGGCCGCGTGGATGTGGTGCAGCGACACCTCGAGCACGGGCTTGGGCTCCAGCGCCTTGGCCGCCAGCTCGGCGAACTGGTCGAGCCCCAGCCCGATCAGCACCTCGGGCAGCAGCGTGGCGTAGCGCTCCTCGAGGCCGACCGCGCGCGGGTAGCGCCGCGACTCGTCGGCCAGCCGTGTGGCCAGGAACGCGGCCACCTGCTTGAACGCCTTGTACTGCATCAGCCGCGCGAACAGCAGGTCGCGCGCCTCCAGGAGGGCGAGGTCCTCCTCGTCCTCGACGTCGCCCTGGGGCAGCAGCCGGGCGGCCTTGAGGTCGAGCAGGGTCGAGGCGACCAGCAGGAACGACGTGGTCTGCTCGAGGTCCCAGATCGGTCCCCCGGCCTTGACGTGGGCGATGAACTCGTCGGTGACCCGCGAGAGCGCGACCTCGGTGATGTCGAGCTTGTGCTTGGAGATCAGGCTCAGCAGCAGGTCGAACGGACCCTCGAAGTTGTCGAGCCGGAGCTCGAAGCCCGGGGTGGTGTCACCAGGCTCGCTCGGGATGGCGAGCGCGGTCATTCCTGGGTCAACCGGCGGACCAGCACGCTGTCGTCGCCGTTGGCGTCGAAGTCGGCCAGGACCAGCGCGACGGCCTCACGGACCAGCCGGCCCCGGTCGACGGCGAGCCCGTGGGCGCTGCGCAGCGACAGCCGGGCGTGCTCGATGTGGAGCAGCTCGTCGGAGGTGACGTAGACCGTCATCTTCTCGTCGTGGCGGACTCTCCCGCTGGGCACGATCGCGGCGGCGGCCTCCGGCTCCCCGGGCGTCGGCTCCGGGGCGTCCGGCACCGCGTGGACGGCGGTGGGCCGGAAGAGGTCGTCCGCCGTGGGCATGCTCACGCGTCGTGCCACCGGGCGAGCACCTCCTTGGACAGCTGGCGGTAGGCCTCGGCGCCACCGGAGGTCGTGGCGTACGACGTGATCGGCTCGCCGGCGACGGTCGCGTCGGAGAACTTCACGGTGCGGCGGATGACGGTGTGGAAGACCTTGTCGCCCCACGCCTGGACCAGTCGGTCCATGACCTCGCGGGAGTGGAGGGTGCGGCCGTCGAACATCGTGCCGAGCACGCCGTCGATCTCCAGGCGCGGGTTGAGCCGCTCGCGGACCTTGTCGATCGTGGTCTTGAGCAGGGCCACGCCGCGCAGCGCGAAGTACTCGCACTCCAGCGGCACGATCACGCCGTGGGAGGCCGTGAGCGCGTTGACGGTGAGCAGGCCGAGCGAGGGCTGGCAGTCGATCAGGATGACGTCGTACTTCTCCAGCGCCGGCGCCAGCACCCGCTGCAGGGTCTGCTCGCGGGCGACCTCGTGCACGAGCTGCACCTCGGCGGCCGAGAGGTCGATGTTGGAGGGCAGCAGGTCCATGCCGGGGACGCCGGACGGTACGACGACGTCGTCCAGGGTCACGTCGCGCTGCATGAGCAGGTTGTAGATGGTGAGGTCCATCTCGTGCGGGTTGAGGCCCAGGCCGACCGACAGCGAGCCCTGGGGGTCGAAGTCGACCAGCAGCACCTTGCGGCCGTACTCGGCGAGCGAGGCACCCAGGTTGATGGTGGTCGTGGTCTTGCCGACGCCACCCTTCTGGTTGCACATCGAGATCACGCGGGCCTGGCCGTGCTGGGCCAGGGCCGGCGGCTCGGGGAACCGCGGCATCGGGCGACCGGTCGGGCCGTTGGCCGCCACCGGCGTGTCGGTGAGGACCTGCGTGGCGGACAGTGCAGACGGGGCCTCGTTGCTGGACGCGACCTCGGGGACTCCCTCGCGGTGCGGACGTTCGAAGGGCAGGGGGTCGGACACGACGTACTCATTTCCGAGTGGCGGGGAAGGGGCGTGCGTCCTCGGCGGCATGTCGGGGGCACTGCTGCCTGAGATTCCGGGGAACATCCCGCTGTCGCTCATGTGCCACTCCTTGTCCGGTCGGGGGACTACACCCCCATCACACAATGTCGACACAGCGACATTGCGGCGACTCGCCGCGGACTCTAGGTCCGGTCCGCACCTGCGACCAACACAACGCCGCATTCCCACAGGCGCGGGGCGCATCTGTTGAGGAACTGTGCACTCGCTCCCGCCTGAAGTGCACAGGCACCCCCTCCCCTGTGCACTTACCTGTGGAGGGGCGCGACCTGGTGGGTGCCACACTTGGCGGGTGCGCCGTCGAGTGGTCAGGGTCGCCCTCGTGGAGGTGCTGATCGCGCTGATGGGGCTGCTACTGGTGGTGGGGACCGTGGTGATCGATGACGAACCTCCCCCGGGCGACGACTCCCCCGGCGCCTCGTCGACCCCGAGCGAGACCGCCTCGAGCACATCCCCCAGTACGTCGCCCACGACGTCACCCAGCACCTCACCCAGCGTCACGCTGACCCCTACCCCCGACTGTGAGCCCGACGTGGCGCTCGTCGACGAGGAGGCGACCCCCGAGGCGTTGTGCCTGGCGCAGAGCCTCGACGAGTGGCGCCGACAGGGTGTGATGGGGGTCGGCCAGCAGCTCAACGTCTCCACCTCCGACTACCTCGCCCCGCTCCGACAGCTCGAGCCGCAGCGGGTGGCGCTGGTCGGCTTCGACCTCGAGGAGCTCGCGAAGGCCGACACCTTCGACTTCGAGCATCCTCCGGTCGAGACGCTGCTGGGGCTCGCCGCCGACGGCGTCG
>JBAZRQ010000162.1:0-5486 GCA_041662925.1 Nocardioides sp.
CATCGCGTAGTGCATCCGCAGGTTCTCGGAGTGCATGACCTCGAGCCCGGCGTCCTGCGCCTCCTTGATGTGCGTGCCCGACCCGATCAGCTCGCCGTCGGGGAAGACGTAGCGGTCGATGAACGCACCGGTCTCCTCACGACGGTTGTGGTGGCGGGTGATGCTGTGGTTGAGCAGCCGGCCCTCCGGCTTGAGGTGGTCGCGCAGGAAGCCGAAGTACGACGGGTAGTTGCGCACCCCGATGTGCTCGGTGAGCCCGATCGAGCTGATCGCGTCGAAGCCGGTCTCGAAGACGTCGCGGTAGTCCAGGTGGCGGATCTCGGCCACGTCACCGAGGCCCTCGCGGTCGATCGCCTCCTTGCCCCACGACGCCTGCTGCTGCGACAGGGTGACCCCGAGAGCCTTGACGCCGTACTCCTTGGCGGCGTGGAGGACCATGCCGCCCCAGCCGCAGCCGACGTCGAGCAGCCGCTGGCCGGGCTTGAGGTCGAGCTTGCGGGCGACCAGGTCGAACTTCTCGGCCTGGGCCTCCTCGAGCGAGGCGTCCGCGTGGGGGTAGACGGCACAGGTGTAGGCCATGGAGGGCCCGAGCACGTGGCGGTAGAAGACGTTGGACACGTCGTAGTGGTGTGAGATCGCCTCCGCGTCGCGGCCCATGGAGTGGCGCAGGCCCTCCATCGCCCGGCGCCAGCGCGGCAGGTGCTCCTGGGGCGGGGGCGGCGGGGGCTTGAGGTTGGCGATCCCGAGCCCCCGGACCAGCGCGACGATCTCGCCGGGAGAGACCTTGCGGAACTTCGTGCGGCCCTTGAGCAGGTGCATCAGCTCGTAGGGGTCGCCCGGGTGCCCGCCGTGCAGCACCAGGTCGCCGGCGACGTAGGCCCTGGCCAGGCCCAGGTCTCCGGGGGCGGTCAGGAGGTAGGAGAGGCCGCGCTGGTTGGCCAGCTCGAGGGTGTACGGCGAGTCCTCGGGGCCGGTGCTGCTGCCGTCGTAGGCCTCGAACCGTACGGGCATCCCGTCGCGGAGCAGGTCCGCGATCACGTCGGCGATCCTGATCGTCGTCATCGTTTCCTCACTGCCTTGTCATAGAGGGTGGTCAGTCGGCCCTCGGGGTCGTAGCGGCCCTTCACCTCGGCGAGGTTGGCGCCGTCGTAGAGACGGTCGAAGGTCTCCGGGTCGTAGAACGCCTCGGAGTAGAGCGACTTGTGGCCCCCCAGCTCGTGGACCCGGGCCTCGATCGCTCGGTTGCGCGGCCCGTCGGGGGCGTCGGGCCCGACGTGGACGGTGCCCCAGAAGCCCACGTTGACGTAGGTGCGGCCGGGCTCGAGCGGGTAGGTCCGCCACGAGCGGCGGGCGACGAGCGGGCACAGCCAGACCGGCCTCATCCCGACCTCGTCGTCGAACCACTCGAGGAACTCCGCGAGCCGCTCGACGGGCACCTCCACGTCCTGGATCACCCGCTCCCGCATCGGCCGGCCGGCTCGCCGGTCGAGCCGGTCGGCGATCCCGAAGCGCCGGTCGAGCCCGAGCAGCCGGTGGTAGACGTCGGAACGGCGCAGGCGCGCCGGCCACACGCGGCGCACGAGCGGGTGCTGCGCGCCGAACGCTCCCGAGCACCAGAACCAGTCGGTGTCCCAGCGCCACAGGTAGTCGTACATCGTGAGCAGGTCGGTCTCGCGTTGCTGGATCGAGCGGAAGTAGACCTGCTGCCCGGTGTAGTCGCTGGGAGTCTCGTCACCCGGGCGCTCGGTCCACCGCGCCAGCGTGAGGTAGAGCTCGCCCGGCTCGAACGCCGTGCCGTCGAGGCCGTCGACCGGCTCGCCGGCGTACTCCCCCGTCTCGACGATCTCCGCGACGGTCTTGGCCACCATGGCGGCGTCGTCGAAGCGGACGTGGCGCAGCCCGACGTACGACGGCACCCGCTCGAGCTCGATGCGCAGCCTGGTGGCGTAGCCCAGCGAGCCGTAGGAGTTGGGGAAGGTGTCGAACAGGTCGTCGCCGGGTCGGCAGGTGACCACCTCGCCGGCGCCGGTGAGCACGTCCATCTCGAGCACCGACTCGTGCGGGAGCCCGCTGCGGAAGCTGGTCGACTCGATGCCGAGGCCGGTGACCGCCCCGCCCAGGGTGATCGTGCGCAGCTGCGGCACCACGAGCGGGATCAGGCCGTGCGGCAGCGTCGCGTCGACGAGGTCCTCGTAGGTGCACATGCCCTGGACCTCAGCGGTCCGCGCCACCGGGTCGACCTCGATCACGCCGTCGAGGCCCGAGACGTCGAGGCCGGGGGCGGTGGTCGCCTGGCGCGGCCGGAACAGGTTGGAGGTCCGCTTGGCGAGCCGCACCGGCTGGCCCTGCGGGATCGCAGCCGCGGACTCCACGAGCCGGCGTACTGCCGCCTCGTGGTGGTCCCAGGCCCACCCTGAACTCACGGGAGCACGCTACTCGAATCGCGTGGTGTAGGCGTTCCTCCCGGTAGCGCCTCAGCGGGCAGCCGGGTCACACCCCTCGGTCAGGTGAGCGACGTGGCCGAGACCGCGCCGCGCGCGTCGCCCCGGTGGACGACGACGCCGGTCCCGCCGAACTCGGTGAGCACCGCCAGGTCGGCCGGAGCGACCTCGTCGGCGTCGCTGAGCACGACCGCGGCCTCCAGCCCCTGCGAGCCCGACGCGACCGCCATCGCGACGCATACCTCCAGGGCGGAGAGGGTCAGCGACGGCAAGGCGACCGACGCGGCGGCGTAGGTGCGGCCGTCGGCGTCGCGGATCGCGGCGCCCTCGGCGGCGCCCGTGCGAGCGCGGGTGGCTCTGGCGAGGGTGACGAGCTTGGCGTCCTCGGGGGTCAGGTCAGTCATGGGCGGACTCCAAGTCAGGGGCGGGATCGGGACCGAGCTGTGGCTCGACCCGGTGGATCAGCACCGTGCCGATCTTGTTGCGGCGACCGGAGGCGTCTTCGGCCACGAAGCGCAGGCCGTGCGCCTCCACGATGGAGCCGGGGATGGGGACCCGGCCGAGGTGCTTGGCCATCAGGCCTCCGACGCTGTCGACGTCCTCCTCCTCGACGTCGAAGCCGAACAGCTCGTCGAGGTCGTCGATCGGGTAGCGCGACGAGACGCGGATGACACCTTCGGACACCGTCTCGACCTCGATCTCGTCCTCGTCGTACTCGTCGGTGATCTCGCCGACGATCTCCTCGAGCAGGTCCTCGATGGTGATCAGTCCCGCGGTGCCACCGTACTCGTCGACCACGACCGCGATGTGCTGCCGACGGGCCTGCATCTCCCGCAGCAGGGCGTCGACCGGCTTCGACTCGGGCACCCAGTGGACCGGACGCATGACCTGCTCGATCCGCTCGGTGAACTCCACCTCGGGCGCCTCGAAGTCGCGCCGGACGATGTCCTTGAGGTAGGCGAAGCCGCGGATGTCGTCGAGGTTCTCACCGATCACCGGCACCCGGGAGTAGCCCGAGCGCAGGAAGAGCGACAGCGTCTGGCGCAGGTTCTTGTAGTGCTCGATGTAGACCACGTCGTTGCGCGGCACCATCACCTCGCGCACGGAGGTGTCACCGAGCTCGAAGACGGAGTGGATCATCTTGCGCTCACCGGACTCGATCAGCGCCGAGGCCTCCGCCATGTCGACCATCTCGCGCAGCTCGGTCTCGCTCGAGAACGGGCCCTCGCGGAAGCCACGGCCGGGGGTGATCGCATTGCCGACCAGGATCAGCAGCCGCGGCAGCGGCCCGAGCACCGAGGTGAACAGGGCCAGCGGGCCGGCCGAGAGGAGCGCCACCGAGTCGGCGTGCTGCCGGCCCAGGGTGCGCGGGGCCACCCCGATCACGACGAACGAGACCACCAGCATGACGCCGATCGCGGTGAGGACACTCAGCAGCCACGACCCGTCGTAGGCCTCGGCGATCTGGAGGGTGACCAGGACGATCGCGGAGATCTCGCACAGCAGCCGCAGGAAGAGCGCGGTGTTGAGGTAGCGGGCGGCGTCGTCGAGGATCGCGACCAGCGCGCGGGCGCCGGGGCGGCCCTCGGCGCGGAGCTCGAGGGCGCGGGCCTTCGAGAACGACGCCAGGGCGGCGTCGGCGGCCGTGAACAGACCGGCCAGCAAGACCAGGGCGGCTGCTGTGACCAGCAGCCAGATATCACCGGATGTCATGGCTCGATAGTGGCAGCAGAGGCGCGCCACTGGGTGAGCAGCCGGTCCTGGAGACCGAACATCTCGGCGTGCTCCTCGGGTTCGGCATGGTCGTAGCCAAGGAGGTGCAGGATGCCGTGGACCGTCAACAGCTCGATCTCGGCGTCGGCACCGTGGCCGGCCTCGGTCGCCTGACGCTCGGCGACCGCCGGGCACACCACGAGGTCGCCGAGCACACCCTCCTCGGGCTCCTCGGTGACCAGGCCGGGGCGCAGCTCGTCCATGGGGAAGGCCAGCACGTCGGTCGGGCCGTCCTTGCCCATCCACTGGGTGTTGAGCTGGGCGATGGTGTCCTCGTCGACGGCCTTGAGGCACAGCTCCGCGAGCGGGTGGACGCGCATCTCGTCCATCACGAACCGCGCCAGCCGGGCCAGACCCTTGACGTCGAGCTCGTGGCCCGACTCGTTGAGGACCTCGATACTCATCGGGTCCCCTGGGGTGCGGAGTGCAGGCCGCCGCGGGCGTCGAACTCGTCGTAGGCCGCCACGATCTTGCCGACCAGACGGTGGCGTACGACGTCGTGGCTGGTGAGCCGGTTGAAGGCGATGTCCTCGACGCCGTCGAGGATCCCCTCGATCACCCGCAGCCCGGACTTCATGCCCGAGGGCAGGTCGGTCTGGGTGACGTCGCCGGTCACCACGATCTTGGAGCCGAAGCCCAGCCGGGTCAGGAACATCTTCATCTGCTCGGGCGAGGTGTTCTGCGCCTCGTCGAGGATGATGAACGAGTCGTTGAGGCTCCGGCCGCGCATGAACGCCAGCGGGGCGACCTCGATCGTGCCGGCGGACAGCAGCTTGGGGATCGACTCCGGGTCGACCATGTCGTGCAGCGCGTCGTAGAGCGGGCGCAGGTAGGGGTCGATCTTCTCGCTGAGCGTGCCCGGCAGGTAGCCGAGGTTCTCGCCGGCCTCGACGGCGGGACGGGTGAGGATGATCCGGTTGACGCTCTTGGACTGCAGTGCCTGCACGGCCTTGGCCATGGCGAGGTAGGTCTTGCCGGTGCCGGCGGGGCCGATCCCGAACGTGATCGTGTGCTTGTCGATGGAGTCGACGTAGCGCTTCTGGTTGAGCGTCTTGGGCCGGATCGAGCGGCCGCGGTTGCTGAGGATGTTGAGGCTCAGCACGTCGGCCGGTCGCTCGGTCGTCTCGGCGCGGAGCATCGCGAGCGCCCGCTCGACGGTCTCCGCGGTGACCCCCTGGCCGGTGCGGATGATCGTGACCAGCTCGTCGAGCAGCCGCTCGGCGAGGGCGACCTCGCCCGGGTCGCCGTGCATGGTGATCCGGTTGCCGCGGG
>JBAZRQ010000163.1:0-5483 GCA_041662925.1 Nocardioides sp.
ACCATCGGCGACCCCGGCCTCGACCTCGACTTCAACGGCCCCGTCCTCGCCCCCGGGTACGGCGCCCAGGGCGGCACGACCGCCGACATCCGCCGGATCTTCGGGCCGGCCAGCGCCCATGTCATCGCCAGCTCCTCGCGGGAGGTGCTGCGCCTCGGCCCCGACCTCGGTGCCATGCGCGACGCCGTCTCCGCCGCCAACGACGAGCTGCGCTCGTGAGAGCGCTGCGCGTCGCGGGGCTGGTGGCGGCGCTCACCATGGGGCTCGCCGGAGGACTCACCGCGTGCGGCGAGGACGACCCCTACGCCGACTACTGCGCGGAGGTGAAGGCGCAGCAGAAGGCGCTGACCGAGGCGCAGGCCGCCGGCGGGGCCACCTCGCTGATCGACGCGCTGCCCAGCTTCCGGGCGCTCCAGGAGGAGTCGCCGCGCGACATCGCCGACGAGTGGGAGCTCATCGTCGGACGTGTCGAGGCCCTGGTCGAGGCGCTGGAGGCCGCCGACGTCGACCCCTCGACGTACGACCGGGACCAGCCGCCGGCCGGGCTGAGCGACGACGAGAAGACCGCGATCGACGCGGCCGCGGGGGAGCTGACGGCACCCTCGACCGTGCAGGCCTCCGAGGGCGTGCAGCAGCAGGCGCTCGACGT
Organism: Nocardioides sp.; assembly: GCA_041662925.1. Taxonomy (GTDB): domain Bacteria; phylum Actinomycetota; class Actinomycetes; order Propionibacteriales; family Nocardioidaceae; genus Nocardioides. Next base: position 650 of record JBAZRQ010000163.1, read on the forward strand.
GTGCCAGACACCGTTGGCGTTCTGAGCGATCTGCAACGTGTTCTCGTCTCACGATTGCCGCCCCGTCGCAGTTCTGACTAGATTGGCCCCTCAGCGGCTCGTGCTCGGCCGCCTTGACGACCGAAGGACCATTGCTCGTGGCGCTGCCCCCGCTCACCTCCGAACAGCGTCACGCGGCGCTCGCGAAGGCCGCCGCATCCCGTAGGGAACGGGCCGAGGTGAAGAACCGGCTCAAGAACTCCGGGGCCTCCATCGTCGAGGTGCTGCACCAGGGTCAGACCAACGAGGTCATCGGCAAGATGCGCGTCGTCGACCTCCTGCAGTCGATGCCCGGCCTGGGCAAGGTCCGCGCCCGCCAGACCATGGAGCGCCTCGGCATCGCCGAGAGCCGCCGGGTCCGCGGCCTGGGCACCAAGCAGGTCGCCGCCTTGGAGCGCGAGTTCGCACCGGGTGACTGACTCTCAGCATGAGCACCGACCGCCCACCCGGCTGGTCGTGCTCGCCGGCCCCACCGCGGTCGGCAAGGGCTCCGTCGCGGCCGCGATCCGCGAGCACCACCCTGACGTGTGGATCTCGGTCTCCGCGACGACCCGCAAACCGCGCCCCGGCGAGGTCGACGGCGTCCACTACTGGTTCGTCAGCGACGAGGAGTTCGACCGGATGGTCGCCGAGGGCGAGCTGCTGGAGTGGGCGGTGGTCCACAAGGCGGCCCGCTACGGCACGCCCCGGGGTCCCGTGGAGGCCACGCTGGCCTCCGGTCGCCCGGCGCTGCTGGAGATCGACCTGCAGGGTGCCCGCCAGGTGCGCGAGACGATGCGGCAGGCGCTGTTCGTCTTCCTCAAGCCACCGTCGTGGGACGAGCTGGTCCGCCGCCTCGTCGGGAGGGGCACCGAGAGCGAGGCCGAGCGGGAGCGCCGGCTCGAGACCGCACGCCACGAGCTGGCCGCCGAGCCGGAGTTCGACGTGACCATCGTCAACCACGAAGTACGCGTTGCGGCCGATCAGTTGGTAACCTTGATGACACTCGGTCCCGAAGCGTCCGCACAAGACGCCGACTGACCCCACCAGAACCCCAACCTCAGCGAGGCTTTACGCGTGTCTGCGCCCAACATCGACGCTCAGGGTGTCACCAACCCCTCGATCGACGACCTGCTCACCAAGACCGACAGCAAGTACAAGCTGGTGCTCTACAGCGCCAAGCGGGCGCGGCAGATCAACGCCTACTACTCCCAGCTGGGCGAAGGCCTGCTCGAGTACGTCGGTCCGCTCGTCGACACCCACGTGCAGGAGAAGCCGCTCTCGATCGCGCTGCGCGAGATCAACCAGGACCTGCTGACCTGTGAGGACGTCGACCCGGCCGAGCTCGCCGCCGAGGAGGCCGCTGCCAAGCAGGCCGTCCTCGACGCAGCCTTCACGTCGAACGAGTGATCCGCTGAGCATCACCGACTCTCACGAGGCCGCGCCCCCCACCGGGGCGCGGCCCCGTGTGGTTCTGGGGGTCTCCGGGGGCATCGCCGCCTACAAGGCGTGCGAGCTGCTGCGGCGGCTCACCGAGTCCGGCCACGACGTGACCGTCGTACCGACCGCCGCGGCGCTGGAGTTCGTGGGCGCCCCCACCTGGGCGGCCCTGTCCGGCAAGCCCGTCTCGACCTCGGTGTGGGACGACGTCCACCAGGTGCCGCACGTCCGGATCGGCCAGGGCGCCGACCTCGTCGTCGTGGCCCCGGCCACCGCCGACCTGCTGGCCAAGGCCGCCCACGGGCTGGCCGACGACCTGCTCACCAACACCTTGCTGACCGCGCGCTGCCCGGTCGTGTTCGCGCCCGCGATGCACACCGAGATGTGGGAGCACCCCGCCACGCAGGCCAACGTCGCGACCCTGCGCTCTCGCGGAGCGCTGGTCATCGAGCCGGCCGAGGGCCGCCTGACCGGCAAGGACACCGGCAAGGGCCGGCTCCCCGAGCCCGCCGAGATCTTCGACGTCTGCGTCGACGTGCTCGCCTCCGGCACGACCGGGCGGGGCCTCGACCTGAGCGGGCGCCACGTGGTGGTCTCGGCCGGCGGCACCCGCGAGTACCTCGACCCCGTGCGCTTCCTCGGCAACCGCTCGTCCGGGCTGCAGGGCTACGCCCTCGCCCGCACCGCGCAGGCCCGCGGCGCCGAGGTCACCCTGGTCGCGGCCAACGTCTCCCTGCCGGACCCGGCCGGGGTCAAGGTGGTGCGGGTCGAGACGACCGCCGAGCTGCACAGCGAGATGGTGGCCGCCGCCGTCGGCGCCGACGCCGTGGTGATGGCGGCCGCTCCGGCGGACTTCCGCCCCACCGGTGTCAGCACCGCCAAGATCAAGAAGGCCGAGGACGGCTCGGCCCCGAGCATCGAGCTGGTCCAGAACGCCGACATCCTCCACGAGCTCTCCACCCACCGCAGCCGCCCCGACTCCGTGGTGGTCGGCTTCGCGGCCGAGACCGGCGACGCCAACGGCACCGTGCGCGAGCTCGCCGTGGCCAAGCTGGCCCGCAAGGGGTGCGACCTGCTGGTCGTCAACGACGTGAGCGGGGGAGCGGTGTTCGGCTCCCTCGACAACGAGGCGGTCATCCTGGCCAGCGACGGCACGGAGACCGACGTACCGCGGGGGTCGAAGACCGCCGTGGCGCACGCCATCTGGGACCAGGTCGTGCGCCGATTCGGTGTGTGAGACGCCCGTCTTGCATGCTGGTCCCCACCAATATCCTTCGAGCTCAACGAGTTCGCCGAGCGGGAGTGAGTGCACTGTGGCTGGACGTCTTTTCACCTCGGAGTCAGTGACCGAGGGTCACCCGGACAAGATCGCCGACCAGATCAGCGACTCCGTGCTCGACGCCATGCTGGAGCAGGACCCCACCAGCCGGGTCGCGGTCGAGACGCTGCTGACCACCGGCGTGGTCGTCGTCGCCGGTGAGGTCACCACCACGGGCTACGTCGACGTGAAGAAGATCGTTCGCGAGCGGATCCTCGCGATCGGCTACGACTCCTCGCTCAAGGGCTTCGACGGCCACTCCTGCGGCGTCATGGTCGCCATCGGCGGCCAGTCGGGCGACATCGCCCAGGGCGTCGACACCGGTCACGAGAGCCGCACCGGCTCCGTCGACGCGATGGACAAGCAGGGCGCCGGCGACCAGGGCCTGATGTTCGGCTACGCCTGCGACGACACCGACGTACTCATGCCGCTGCCGATCGTGATCGCCCAGCGTCTGGCCGAGCGGCTCAGCGAGGTCCGCAAGGACGGCACCCTCGACTACCTGCGTCCCGACGGCAAGACCCAGGTCACCATCGAGTACGACGCCGACAACCGTCCCGTGCGCGTCGACACCGTCGTGCTCTCCTCGCAGCACGCCGAGGACGTCGAGCTCGACACCCTCGAGAGCGACGTCAAGAAGCACGTCATCGACTATGTGCTCGACGCGTTCGACATCCCCTCCGAGGGCTACCGCCTCCTGGTCAACCCCACCGGCCGCTTCGTCGTCGGCGGACCGATGGGCGACGCCGGCCTCACCGGCCGGAAGATCATCGTCGACACCTACGGCGGCATGGCCCGCCACGGCGGTGGCGCCTTCTCGGGCAAGGACCCGTCGAAGGTCGACCGCTCGGCTGCCTACGCCATGCGCTGGGTGGCCAAGAACGTCGTCGCCGCCGGTCTGGCCCGGCGCTGTGAGGCGCAGGTCGCCTACGCGATCGGCAAGGCCCAGCCCGTCGGTGTCTTCATCGAGACCTTCGGCACCGGCACGGTCCCCGACGAGAAGATCCAGGAAGCCGTGCTCGCGGTCTTCGACCTGCGCCCGGCCGCGATCATCCAGGACCTCGACCTGCTCCGGCCGATCTACACCAAGACCGCAGCCTACGGTCACTTCGGTCGCGAGCTGCCCGAGTTCACCTGGGAGCGCACCGACCGCGTCGAGGAGCTCAAGGCCGCTGTGGAGTGACTTCGTCACTCCATTGGGAGTACTCGCTGCGCTCGTACTCCCGCGGTCACAGCCTGACCGCTTGCTCCACACGTTGACCCGCCCGAAACTTTCGGGCGGGTCAACGTGATTTGGGCTCGACAGCGGGTGCGGGTCGGTCGGTGGGCGCTGGTAGAACTTCGGGCATGACCGCGCCCGAGGAGCAGCCCGAGCTGCTTCCGGGCATGGGGGTGCGGGCGACGGTCAAGGCCTCGCAGGCCAAGGCCCGCGCGACCAAGGCACGCAAGGTGGCCGAGGCGGCGGTGGCGAGCGTCGACCCGGTTGCCCGGGTGCTGGTCGACGTCCCGCTGGCCCACCTCGACCGTCCGTTCGACTACGCCGTGCCGGCCGCGATGGCCGACGGCGTCCGGCCCGGCGTCCGGGTGAAGGTGCGCTTCGCCGGCCAGGACCTCGACGGCTTCGTCCTGGCCCGCACCGACACCTCCGACCACCCCGGCACGCTGGCGCCGCTGCGCCGCCTGGTCAGCGCCGAGCCGGTCCTGTCCCCGGCGGTCGCCGCGCTCGCCGACGACGTCGCCGAGCGCTACGCCGGCACCCGTTCCGACGTGCTCCGCCTCGCTGTCCCTCCCCGGCACGCCACCGTGGAGGGCGTGGCCTCGGAGCCGTCCCCGCCGCTCGGCGTGCTGCCGCCGGTGCCGGAGGGCTGGGCGGCGCACCCCCACGCCGCGGCGTTCCTCGGCCACCTGCGTTCCGGCGGCTCCCCGCGGGCGGTGTGGGGTGCCGTGCCCGGGGCCGACTGGCCGGCGCTGGTGGCCCACGCGGCCGCCGAGACCTACGCCGGGGGGCGTGGCGTGCTGGTGTGCGTCCCCGACGGCAAGGACGTCGCCCGCGTCGCC
>JBAZRQ010000164.1:0-5468 GCA_041662925.1 Nocardioides sp.
AACGCCGTCGTCGGGGCCCAGCACGACCGCGCCGATCGGTACGTCGCCGGTGGTGAGCGCGGCCCGCGCCTCGGCCAGGGCGGCGAGCATCGGCTCGCGCCAGCGCGGCCAGCGAGCGGCGTCGTCCGTCACGCCGACGTGAGGTCGACCGCGTCGTCGAACGCCTCGCCGCAGCCGATCCGCCGGGCCACGTCGGAGAGCATCTCGTCGGGGTAGAGGTCGAGGTCGTCGAGCAGGATCGCCATGTCCATGGCCGGCAGGCCCAGGTCGCCGAGCAGGTCGAGGTCACCCGCGGGCGCCGGCTCGTCCGTGTCCTCCGGCGGCGGCAGGCCGAGGAAGTCGACCACGGAGCCGGCCAGCTCCCACTCGTCGCAGGCGGTGATGTCGGAGAGCAGCACGCGGGTCGATGCTCCGGCGACGCGGACGATCACGAAGAAGTCCTCGTCGGCCGCCACCATCCCGACGGCACCGCCGTCACCGGGGAAGCGACGCAGCGCCTGGGCCAGCGCCTCGACGTCGACCAGGGTGTCGTGCACGAGCTCCTGGACCTGCCAGACGCCTTCCTCACGGTAGGCGGCCACGGCGAAGTCGATCCCGTCGGTGTTGCCGTCGGTGATCTCGACCATGCCTCAGAGTGACACGGTTGTCCCCGCACGGCCAACCCTGTATGTGCCCTAGGGTTTCGAGCATGCGCACCCACGTCGTCGACCACCCGCTCGTCGCCCACAAGCTCACGGCGCTGCGCGACGAGAACACCGACTCCCCGACGTTCCGCAGCCTGACCGACGAGCTGGTGGCGCTGCTCGCCTACGAGGCGACCCGCGACGTGCGCGTCGCCCCGCACGCGATCGTCACCCCGGTCGCCCCGACCACCGGCGTCAAGCTCGCCTCGCCCAAGCCCCTCGTCGTACCCATCCTCCGGGCCGGTCTGGGCATGCTCGAGGGCATGATGCGGCTGCTGCCGACCGCCGAGGTGGGCTTCCTCGGGATGATGCGCAACGAGGACACCCTCGAGGCGTCGACCTACGCCGAGCGCCTGCCCGAGGACCTGTCCGGGCGCCAGTGCTACGTGCTCGACCCGATGCTCGCGACCGGCGGGACGCTCGCGGCGGCGATCAAGTTCCTGACCGACCGCGGCGCCGACGACATCACCGCGATCTGCCTGCTGGTCGCGCCCGAGGGCTGCGCCCGCCTCGAGGACGAGCTCTCCGGGATCGACGTACCGGTCACCGTGGTGACCGCCGCGATGGACGAGAAGCTCAACGAGAAGGGCTACATCGTGCCCGGTCTCGGTGACGCCGGAGACCGTCTCTACGGCCTCGCGCACTGAGCGGTCTCACCCCTGTGTAGGTTGACAAGCGGTTCATCCTCGAGGAGGCATTGGTGCGTATCGGCATCCCGCGTGAGTCCAGGGCCGGTGAGACGCTCGTGGCGGCAACCGCCAAGACCGCCGACCAGCTGCAGCAGCTCGGGTACGACGTCGTCGTACAGCTCGGCGCGGGGGTGGCCGCCGCCCAGCCCGACTCGGCGTTCGACGACGTCGGCGTCCGCGTGGGCTCCGCCGACGACGTGTGGGCGAGCGACGTCGTGGTCAAGGTCAACGCCCCCACCACGCAGGAGATCGCCCGGATGCGACCGGGCGCGACCGTCGTCTCGCTGATGGCCCCTGCCCGCAGCCCCGAGCTGCTCGACCGGCTCCAGTCGGCCGGCGTCACCGGCCTCGCGATGGACGCCGTGCCCCGCATCTCGCGCGCCCAGTCGATGGACGTGCTGTCGTCGATGGCCAACGTCGCGGGCTACCGCGCGGTCATCGAGGCGGCCCACGAGTTCGGGCGGCAGTTCACCGGCCAGGTGACCGCCGCCGGCAAGGTGCCCCCGGCCCGGGTCTTCGTCGTCGGCGCCGGCGTCGCCGGGCTCGCCGCGATCGGCGCGGCCGGCGCGATGGGCGCGATCGTCCGCGCCTTCGACGTACGCCCCGAGGTCGCCGAGCAGGTCGAGTCGATGGGCGCGGAGTTCGTGACCGTCGACATGCAGCAGGAGGTCAGCTCCGACGGCTACGCCAAGGAGATGACCGCCGAGCAGGAGCAGGCGACCGCCGCCATGTACGACGAGGAGGCGCGCGCCGCCGACATCGTCATCACCACAGCGCTGATCCCGGGCCGCCCCGCCCCCAAGCTGATCCGCGCCGAGACCGTCACCGGCATGCGCAACGGCAGCGTCATCGTCGACATGGCCGCGGCCAACGGCGGCAACTGCGACCTCACGGTCACCGACGAGAAGATCCTCACCGACAACCTGGTCACGGTCATCGGCTACACCGACCTTGCCGGGCGCTTGGCCGCGCAGACCTCGCAGCTCTACGGCACCAACGTGGTCAACCTCTTCAAGCTGCTCACTCCGGAGAAGGACGGCGAGCTCACGCTCGACATGGACGACGTCGTGCAGCGCGGCATCACCGTGGTCAAGGACGGCGAGTCGATGTGGCCCCCGCCGCCGGTCCAGGTCTCGGCCGCACCGGTCGCCGCCGCGCCCGCGGCCGAGCCGCCGGCCCCCAAACCACCCCCGGACCCGCGCCGCAAGCTCTACGCCGCCGGGCTGGGCGCGGTGCTCTTCGCCGTACTCGCCGCCTACGCCCCGTCGGTGTTCCTCAACCACTTCACGGTCTTCGCCCTCGCGGTGTTCGTGGGCTACTACGTCATCTCCAACGTGGCGCACGCCCTGCACACGCCGCTGATGAGCGAGACCAACGCGATCTCCGGGATCATCGTCGTCGGCGGCGTCCTGCAGGTCGGCAGCACCAACCCGGCGATCGCGATCCTGGCGACCGTGGCCGTGCTGGTCGCGAGCATCAACATCTTCGGTGGGTTCCTGGTGACCCTCCGGATGCTCGAGATGTTCAGGAAGGACTGACATGACTGACTTCCTGACCTCCGACAAGCTGCCGGGGCTCGTGCAGGCGGCCTACATCATCGCCGCGGTGCTCTTCATCTTCGCGCTCGCCGGGCTCTCCAAGCACGAGACCGCCAAGCGCGGCAACGTCGCCGGCATGATCGGCATGGGCCTCGCCCTCGTCGCCACGCTCGTGCTCGCCGCCCGCCGGGCCGAGCAGCCCGACCCGCTCGACCAGTGGCGCGGGCTCGCCTCCACCCTCGGCGTGATCCTGGTCGCGATGCTGATCGGTGCCGTCATCGGCGCCTGGCGCGCACGCACCGTCCAGATGACCGGCATGCCCGAGCTGGTCGCGCTGCTGCACAGCTTCGTCGGCCTGGCCGCCGTACTCGTCGGGATCAACTCCTTCCTCGACCCCGAGGCGCCCACCACCGGCTCGCTCGGCGCGATCCACGAGGTCGAGGTCTTCATCGGCGTCTTCATCGGTGCCGTCACGCTGACCGGCTCGATCGTCGCCAACCTCAAGCTCAGCGCGAAGATGAAGTCGACGCCGCTGGTGCTGCCCGCACGCCACCTGCTCAACCTGGCCGTGATCGTGCTCTCGGTGCTGCTGCTGGTGTGGTTCATGAACGACCACGACAACGGGATCATCCCGCTGCTGCTGATGACTGCGCTGGCCCTGGCGCTCGGCTTCCACCTGGTCGCCGCCATCGGCGGCGGCGACATGCCGGTCGTCGTCTCGATGCTCAACAGCTACTCGGGCTGGGCCGCGGCCGCCGCCGGCTTCCTGCTCGACAACGACCTGCTGATCATCACCGGCTCCCTGGTCGGCTCCTCCGGTGCGATCCTCAGCTACATCATGTGCAAGGCGATGAACCGCTCGTTCATCTCGGTCATCGCCGGCGGCTTCGGCTCCGACGGTGCCGTCAGCGGGGTGGCCCGCGACTACGGCGAGCACCGCGAGATCCAGGCCACGGAGGCCGCCGAGCTCCTCGCGGACGCGTCCTCGGTGGTGATCACCCCGGGCTACGGCATGGCCGTCGCCCAGGCGCAGTACCCCGTCGCCGAGCTCACCGCCAAGCTGCGCGCCCGCGGCGTCAAGGTCCGCTTCGGCATCCACCCGGTCGCCGGCCGCCTGCCCGGCCACATGAACGTGCTGCTCGCCGAGGCCAAGGTGCCCTACGACATCGTGCTCGAGATGGACGAGATCAACGACGACTTCCCCGACACCGACGTGGTCCTCGTCATCGGCGCCAACGACACCGTCAACCCCGCCGCACTCGACGAGCCCGACAGCCCGATCGCCGGCATGCCCGTGCTCGAGGTGTGGAACGCCCGCGAGGTCATCGTCTTCAAGCGGTCCATGGCCACCGGCTACGCCGGCGTCCAGAACCCGCTCTTCTTCAAGGACAACTCGCGGATGCTGTTCGGCGACGCCAAGGACCGCGTCGAGGACATCATCCACGAGCTGCCGAGCTGACCCCGGAGCCAATATGGAGACCGACGACGTCCTGGCCCTGCTGAAGGACGTGGCCGAGGAGGTCATCAACCCCCGGTTCCGCGCCCTGGCGAACGAGGAGATCTCACACAAAGGCCCCGGCGACCTGGTGACCGTGGCCGACCACGAGGCCGAGGTGCTGATCACCCAGGCCCTCGTCGGCGCCTACCCGGAGGCCGTGGTGCTCGGCGAGGAGGCCGCGTCGGCCGACGCCTCGGTGCTGGAGCGCTTCGCCGGGGCCGAGCACGCCTTCACCGTCGACCCGGTCGACGGCACCAAGAACTTCGTCTCCGGCTCCCCCGACCACGCCGTCATGGTCGCCGAGCTGCAGGGCGGCGACGTCGTACGCAGCTGGATCTGGCAGCCCCAGCACAAGCTGGCGTACGTCGCCGAACGCGGCGCCGGCGCCTTCCGCAACGGCGAGCGGCTCGTCCGGCCGCCGCTCGGCGACGTCGTCCGCGGCGTCACGTCACGGCGTACCTGGATCGGCCGCGCGCTCGGCACCCTCCGCGAGCTCGAGCTCACCTGGGTGTGCTGCGGCGTGGACTACCCGAACCTCGTCGAGGGGGCGGCGGACTACGTCGTCTACGCCAAGACGAAGCCGTGGGACCACGCCCCCGGCGCCCTGCTCCTCACCGAGGCCGGCGGGCACATCGGCACCTTCGGCGGCGCGCCCTACCGACCCCAGGCGAAGGCGCCCCGCGGCCTGCTCGCCGCAGCCGACGAGGCGACGTACGACCTGGTGCGCGGGCTGGTGCCCTCGCTGCCCGGAGCCTGATCACCCGAGCGGGAACGTCTCGACGACCTCGTAGCGCGGACGGCGACGGGGGCCCTCGCCGAGGTGCGAGGCGATCAGGGCGACCCGGTCGACGGTGAAGCCCGGACCCTCGTAGGCATCCAGGAGGCGCACCCAGTTGCTGACCTCGGTCGGGCGGCCGATCCGAGCGACGGTGACGTGGGGGCGGAAGCGCTGCCCGTCGATCTCGATCCCGGAGGTGGCGGCCGCGGTGCGGACGCCCGCGGCGAGGCGCTCCAGCGAGCTGCTCGCGTCGGCGTCGAGCGCCAGGCCGGCGTAGACAAC
>JBAZRQ010000165.1:0-5466 GCA_041662925.1 Nocardioides sp.
CGAGACGACCTTCTGCGACGCGACCGCGGTCGAGCGGGCGATGCGCCCGTCAACCGTCCTGGTGGTGCTCGAGACACCCGGCAACCCCACCCTCGACCTGGTCGACATCAGGGGGGTCGTCGCTGCCGCGGGTGACGTGCCGGTGCTGGTCGACAACACTTTCGCGACGCCGGTCCTGCAGAACCCGCTGGAGCACGGCGCCTCGCTGGTGCTGCACAGCGCCACGAAGTTCATCGGCGGTCACGGGGACGTGATCGGCGGGGTGGTCGCCTGTGGCGAGGACCTCGTGGCCAGCCTGCGCCGCACCCGCGCGATCACCGGTGCGGTGCTGCACCCGCTGGCCGCGTACCTCCTCCACCGGGGGCTGACGACCCTGCCGGTCCGGGTGCGTGCCCAGCAGCGCAGCGCGATCCGGCTCGTCGAGTGGCTGGCCGGGCACCCAGATGTCGTCCGGGTGCACTTCCCGGCCAACGATCCCGCCTGGGCGTCGCTCGCCGGGGTCCAGATGAAGGGGCCCGGCTCGATGCTCTCCGTTCAGCTGCGGGGCGGACCCGAGCAGGTCGACCAGGTCACGCGCGGCGTTCGGCTGTTCACCCACGCGGTGTCCCTCGGAGGCGTCGACTCCCTCATCCAGAGCCCGTCGGCCCTCACCCACCGACCCGTGGCGCCCGAGGCCCGGCCCCGCGCCGACCTCGTCCGGATCTCGGTCGGGCTGGAGGACGTCGAGGACCTCGAGCGCGACCTGGCCCAGGCTCTCGACCCAGGATCTGCCGCGCACAGCAGGCGGTAGTCGCCGGCGACGCGGCTCCCGGCTCGCTCTGCCATCATGAGGCCGTGGCCGGCTCGCGCAGCTCCCGGCGCGACTCATGGGTCGCGGCTCTCAGTCTGCTCGCCGTGCTCGTGCTCTACTTCGCGATCCCGGTGCGAACCGACGACGCACCGTGGCGCCTGGCCCTCAACCTGGTGCTGTCGCTGACGAGCGCCGGGGTCATTGCACTCATCACGGTGCGCGAGCTGGCGGCAGGTGACCGGCGGGAGCGCCACCACCTGCGTGGCTTGCAGCTCTTCCTGCTCTTCGAGCTTGCCCTCGTCGTCTTCGCGCTGACCTACTACGCGCTGAGCGTCTACTCGGAGGACCAGATGGCCGGACTGGAGACCCGGCTCGACGCCCTCTACTTCACAGCCACGACCATGGCGACGGTCGGCTACGGCGACATCCATCCGATCGGTCAGCTGGCCCGGGCTGTGACGACGCTGCACCTGGCCTTCAACGTGCTCTTCGTCGCGGTGTTCGCCCGCCTGCTCGTGTCGTACATCGGCCGGCGACATGCGCCCGACGGGAGCCAGAAGGACAGCGCCTCGTAGCGCCGTCGGGCTGGATCGGCGTGGGGTGATGGTCCCCGGGATGTCGCCTGCGCGACGCGGGATCTTCACGAGGCCGTCCGGGGATCCTGGTGGGGTGCGGCCATGACACAGACCTCGGGCCCCTCACGACGACAGATCCTCAAGACCGGCGGCGCGGCAGCCGGCCTCGCGGCGGCGGGTTCGCTGCTGCCCCCCTCGGTGCACCGCGCGATGGCCGCACCGATGCGTCCCGGTGGGCTGGGCGCCGTTGAGCACGTCGTGCTGCTCATGCAGGAGAACCGGTCCTTCGACCACTACTACGGCACCCTCCGCGGCGTCCGCGGGTACGGCGACCGCGACCCGCTGCCCCGCCGCGGCGGCGGCACCGTGATGGAGCAGCCAGGCGGCAGCGCCGGCGACGTGCTGCCCTTCTCGCTGCGCGAGGCCGCGGCCGAAGCGGGACGGCCCGCCACGGACATCCAGTACCTCGGGGCGCTCCCGCACGGCTTCACCGACGCGACCCAGGCGTGGGCCGGTGGCTGGTGGGACGGCTGGGTGCCGGCCAAGGGCCAGGCGACCATGACCTACTACGACCGCCGCGACATCCCGCTCCAACACGAGCTCGCCGGAACCTTCACGACCCTGGACGCCTACCACTGCTCGGTGTTCGGGTCGACCAACCCCAACCGCAACTACTTCTGGACCGGCACCACCGGCTTCGAACCCGACGGGATCCGCCGCGCGGTCACCAACGCGGCCTACGACTACGCGCACGCCGGCTACGACTGGACGACGTACCCCGAGCGGCTCGAGGCGGCGGGAGTCTCCTGGCAGATCTACCAGGAGTGGGACAACTTCACCGACAACGCGGTGGAGTACTTCGTGCCGTTCAAGCGGATCGGCACCAAGATGCTCGCGCACGTCGACGGCGGCTACCGCACCACCGAGGAGCTCTACGACTCGCTCGGCGGCAAGACCCCCGCGGAGCAGGACCACCTGCTCGCCCAGCTCGAGGTGGGCCGCGCCGCGCTGACGCCGGCCGAACGGTCGCTGTTCGACCGGGCGATGTACCGGAGCCGCCCCGGCACGCTGCTCACCCGGCTGCGCGCCGACATCGCTGCGGGCACCCTGCCCGCGGTGACCTGGCTGGTGCCCACCGCCGCGTTGTCCGAGCACCCAGGCGCTTCGACGCCGGTGGGCAGCGCCCACCTGATCTACGACGTCCTCGACGCGGTCGCCTCCGATCTCCACACCTGGTCGCGCACCGCGCTGATGGTCAACTTCGACGAGAACGACGGGTTCTTCGACCACGTGCCGCCGCCGGTCGCCCCGCGACCGGGCTCGGGCAACGGCGACGACTGGTACGCCGGCCGGCCGATCGGGCTCGGGCCCCGGGTGCCGATGACGATCGTGTCGCCCTGGACGATCGGTGGGTACGTCGACTCCTCGGTCGCCGACCACACCTCCACGCTCCGCTTCCTGGAACGCTGGACGGGTGTCGCCGAGCCCAACATCTCGCCCTGGCGCCGACGGGTCTGCTCGGACCTGACCACCGCCTTCGACTTCCACCGGGCGGGCCGGCCGCCGGCGCTCGGCCGCCCCGACGCCGTACCGGACCCGGTCTCGCGCTGGCACCCCACGCCCCCGGCGACCCAGGAGCTTCCGGCGCAGGAGCCCGGCCGCCGCCAGGCCCGGCCGCTTCCCTACCAGCCGGCCGTGTCGGCGCGCCTCGACCAGGCCACACTCCAGGTGACACTGGCCAACAGCGGCGCGCGCACCACCGCCTTCACCCTCTACCCCTTCCGCGGCGACCTCACCGGGCCGACCGCGGTCGCGGTCGACGCGGGCGGGCAGGCGACGGTCACCGCGCTGCTGCCGCTGGGCCAGTGGCACCTGCTGGTGCAGGGGCCGAACCGCTTCTGGTGCGAGCTCGCCGGCTCGGTCTTCGGGGCGGCAGCGCGCGTCGACGTACGTCCCTCGGTCAGGGCCCGGCGGGCCGGTCTCGACCTCACCCTGGTCAACGAAGGTCGCGACGACCTGACCCTGACGGTGCGGGCCCTCGCCTACGGCGACCGGCTGCGCACGGTGCGGGTGACCGCCGGCGGGAGGGCGGCGCTCACGTGGCCCACCGACCACGGGTGGTACGACGTGGAGGTGACCGCCGCGGAGGACCCGGCGTTCCGCCGCCGGCTCACCGGCCGGGTCGAGACGGGTCGGGTCACCAAGACCGCCTGAGGCCGGCCACGAGGTCACACCCACGCCGAACGGCGACGATCCCTAGGCTGGCCCGCGTGGCCATTCGTCGACCGTCCAGCAGGCCCACCTGGTCGCCCTGGCGGACAGTGGTCGCGTTCGGAGCCGTCAGCCTCGCGGGCGACATGGTCTATGAGGGCATGCGCTCGATCGCTGGGCCGTTCCTGGGGAGTCTGGGAGCCTCAGCGCTGCTGGTCGGGCTCATCACTGGCGCCGGAGAGGCGATGGCTCTCCTGCTGCGGTTGGTCTCCGGTCCGCTTGCGGACCGCAGCGGACGCTACTGGTCGCTGACCATCCTCGGCTACGCGATGACCGCCGTCTGCGTGCCCCTGCTGGCAGTAGCGCCGTTCGTGGGGAGCGCGGGTCTGGCCCTGGCTGCCACGCTCATCCTTGTCGAGCGAGCCGGGAAGGCGATCCGGAGCCCGTCGAAGTCCGCACTGCTCGCGCGGGTCGCCGTCTCGGTGGGACGCGGCCGGGGGTTCGCCGTACACAAGGCCCTGGACCAGGTCGGCGCCTTCGCGGGGCCCCTCATGGTCGCCGGCGTCATCGCCCTCGCGGGTGCCCAGTGGCCAGCCTTGGCCGTGCTGGCCATCCCGGGTGCCGTGTGCCTGCTGCTGTTGCTCACCCTCAGACGCCGCTCGGACGACGCGCCGTCCGAGCACGAGGCCACCCATCCCGTCGAAGGAGTGGGCAACCCGGCAGCACCGGTGAGCACCATCGTCGAGCCGCGAGCCCTGCCCGTTCACTTCTACGCCTTCGCCGCCTCGTGCGCCCTCGGCACGCTCGGGTTGATGACGTTCGGGGTCATCTCCTTCCACCTCGTCGACGCCGGACTGGCCACGACGGCCGTGGTGCCTCTCCTGTACGCCGCGGCGATGGCGACCGAGGCGGTGGCGGCCCTGGTCACCGGGTTCGCCTACGACCGCTGGGGAGCACCCATCCTGTTCACCCTGCCGGCCCTCATCGTCGCCGTCCCGGCGCTCGCCCTCTCCGACACCTGGTCCCTCGTACTGGCCGGTGTCCTCATCTGGGGGGCGGTGACCGGTGTCCAGGACTCGACCGTCAAGGCGCTGGTGGCCGACCTGGTACCGCAACGCCGGCTCGCCACCGCCTACGGCGTGTTCGCGGCGTTCCAGGGCATCGCGGCACTGGCGGGCGGGACGCTGGCCGGCGGCCTCTACACCGGCCACCACGTCCTTCTGGTCGTGCTGGTGGCCCTGGCGCAGGTCCTCTCCGCGGGCCTGCTCCTGGTCGCGCTGCGGCGTCGCGGCGCGCACCCGCCGGACTAGGGCGTGGCCCTAGATCGTCAGGCGCAGTCGTTGCAGATGTCCGCGCCTGGTGAGGCCCGCCGAGATGCGTGCTGAACGAGAAAACACGCCTTGCAGACGAACTCGTCGGCCTGCTCCGGCGTGACCTCGATGGAGAGGGTCTCGTTGGAGAGATCCGCGCCGGGAAGCTCATAGGACTCGGCCAGCGCGGTCTCGTCCTCGTCCACCTGTCCCGACGTCTTGTCCTGCTCGCCCGAGGTGAGGCGGCGGGCCTCCAGGCTCTCTTCCTTCTGTTCGTCCTCTGTCTTGCGGGATGCGTCGTAGTCGGTGGCCATATGAGGGTCCTCTCGGGGCGGAGCGCGAATGTTAGCCCCGGACGCCATCGCGGCCATCAATGGCGACGTCGCCGGGAGCGGTGTCCCGCTCCCACATGGCCCTGATCACCCCTTCATCCACACGACCGTGGACTTGACCACTACGTTGCGAGGATCCTCCAGAATGTGAGTCCTGTTGTGATCTCGCCGATCCGACGCCACCGGACTGCCGCATGGAGTCGGCGCTTGCTGACACTGAGCTTGCTGCTGGTCGTAGCGGGAGGGCT
>JBAZRQ010000166.1:0-5463 GCA_041662925.1 Nocardioides sp.
GGTGTAGGGCCCGCTTGGGGAGGTTCCGGATAGTTGCCCGCGCTTCCGGGGAGTTGGAAAGGTCCGGGAGCGCGGCGATCTCAGCAGATGCTGAGATCCGACGCGCCGCTACGTCGGCCCGACCACCGCAAGGATCTCGGGCGCGCTGAACACGGCGGCGGCCACCTCACGCACGTCCTGCAGGGTGACGGCCTCGATCCGGGCCAGCACCTCGTCGATGCCCAGCAGCTCGTCGTGCACCAGCTCGGCCTTGCCGATGCGGGACATCCGCGAGCCGGAGTCCTCCAGCCCGAGCACCAGGCCGCCGCGGAGCTGTCCCTTGCCGCGGGCGAGCTCCTCCTCGGTGATCCCCTCGGCGGCCAGCTTCGTCAGCTCGAGGCGGACGGTGGCGAGCACCTCGTCGAGCTTGGAGGGCAGGCATCCCACGGACACCCCGACCACGCCGGAGTCGGCGTAGTGGCTGGTGAACGAGAAGACCGAGTAGGCCAGCCCGCGACGCTCGCGCACCTCCTGGAAGAGGCGGCTGGACGTGCCGCCGCCGAGCGCGGTGTTGAGTACGCCGAGGGCGAAGCGCCGCTCGTCGTCGCGCGCCAGGGCCTCCATGCCGAGGACCAGGTTGACCTGCTCGAAGGGCCGGCTGGCGGTGACCGTGCCGGGCCAGACCGTCGCCGGACGGCGCGACGAGCGCGGCGGGGCGGGAGTCTCGACGCCGCTGAGGAATTCGCGGCGTCCGAACGAACGGCGTACGCGACGCACCACGGCGGCGTGGTCGAGGTTGCCGGCTACCGACACGACCATGTTGGGCGCGCGGTAGTGACGGCGGTAGAAGCGCACGATCTGGGCCCGCGTCATCGCCTCGATGGACGCGACCGTGCCGGCGATCGGCCGGCCCAGGGGCGACATCGCGCCCCAGGTCTGCTCGGCGAAGAGGTTGTGCACCACGTCGTCGGGGTCGTCGTCGTGCATTGCGATCTCGTCGAGGATCACGTCGCGCTCGGCCTCGACGTCCTCGTCGTCGAGCCGCGAGCTGGTGATCATGTCGCCCAGGACGTCGATGGCCAGCGGCAGGTCCTCGTCGAGCACCCGCGCGTGGAAGCACGTGTACTCCTTGGCGGTGAAGGCGTTGAACTCCCCACCGACGGCGTCGAGCGCGATCGAGATGTCGAGCGCCGAACGCTCCGAGGTGCCCTTGAAGAGCAGGTGCTCGAGGAAGTGGGAACAGCCGTGGAGCTGGGGCGCCTCGTCGCGCGAGCCGACCCCGACCCAGACCCCGACACTCGCGGAGCGGGCGCCGGCAAGCTGCTCGGTGACGACCCGCAGGCCGCCGGGCAGCACCGTACGACGCACGCGCGAGGTCACCTGCCCGTCGCCGTCGCGCACGGTCAGCAGCGTGCGGGTGGAGCCGACCTGCTGGGCGCCGGCCGATCGGCCAGCACCCCGAGAAGGCGTCGACCCGCCCGAAGCAGGCTCCGGGCGGGTCGACGGTGAAGCGTTTGTCACTCGGTGTCCGTGGCCTCGGCGTCAGCGTCGGAGCCGGACTCGGCCTCCGCAGCCGCGTCCTCGACGACGGGGATCAGCGAGAGCTTGCCGCGGTCGTCGACCTCGGCGATCTCGACCTGGACCTTCTGGCCCACGGACAGGACGTCCTCGACGGCCTCGACGCGCTTGCCGCCGGCCAGGCCACGCAGCTTGCTGATGTGCAGCAGGCCGTCCTTGCCGGGCATCAGCGAGACGAACGCACCGAAGTTGGTCGTCTTGACGACCGTGCCGAGGTAGCGCTCGCCGACCTCCGGCAGAGTCGGGTTGGCGATCGCGTTGACGGCCTGGCGGGCGGCCTCGGCAGCCTCGCCGTTGGTCGCACCGATGTAGATCGTGCCGTCGTCCTCGATCGAGAGCGACGCACCGGTGTCGTCCTGGATCTGGTTGATGATCTTGCCCTTGGGCCCGATCACCTCACCGATCTTGTCGACCGGGATCCGGACCGTGATGATGCGCGGCGCGTACAGCGACATCTCCTCGGGGACGCTGATCTCCTCGGCCATGACCGCGAGGATCGCCGTACGGGCGTCCTTGGCCTGGTTGAGGGCAGCAGCGAGGACCTCGGCGGGGATGCCGTCGAGCTTGGTGTCGAGCTGGAGCGCGGTGACGAACTCCGGGGTGCCGGCGACCTTGAAGTCCATGTCGCCCATCGCGTCCTCGGCGCCGAGGATGTCGGTCAGCGCGACGTACTCGGTCTTGCCGTCGACCTCACCGGAGATGAGGCCCATCGCGATGCCGGCGACGGGGGCCCGGAGCGGGACACCGGCCTGCAGCAGCGACAGGGTCGAGGCGCAGACCGAGCCCATCGAGGTGGAGCCGTTGGAGCCCATGGCCTCGGAGAGCTGACGGATCGCGTAGGGGAACTCCTCGCGGGTCGGCAGGACGGGCAGCAGCGCACGGCGCGCGAGCGCACCGTGGCCGACCTCGCGGCGCTTGGGCGAGCCCACGCGACCGGTCTCACCGGTGGAGAACGGCGGGAAGACGTACTTGTGCATGTAGCGACGCGACTTCTCCGGGGAGAGCGTGTCGAGCTTCTGCTCCAGGGTGAGCATGTTGAGCGTGGTGACACCCAGGATCTGGGTCTCGCCGCGCTCGAACAGCGCCGAGCCGTGGACGCGCGGGATCACGCCGACCTCGGCGTGCAGGGGCCGGATGTCGGCCAGGCCGCGGCCGTCCATGCGGATCTTGTCGCGCAGCACGCGGGCGCGCATGAGGGACTTCGTGACCGACTTGAACGCGGCCCCGATCTCCTTCTCGCGACCCTCGAACTGCGCCCCGACCTGCTCGAGCAGCGACGCCTTGACGGTGTCGAGGGCGGCCTCGCGCTCGAGCTTGTCGGCGATGACCAGCGCGGCGGTGGCGCCCTCGGAGGCGGCAGCCTCGACGGCGTCGTAGACGTCGTCCTCGTAGTCGAGGAAGACCGGGAAGTCCTGGAGCGGCTTGGACGCTTCCTTGGCCAGCTCGGCCTGGGCCTCGCACAGCTGCTTGATGAAGGGCTTGGCCGCGTCGAGACCGCCGGCGACGACCTCCTCGGTCGGCGCCTGGACACCGCCCTGGACCAGGGTCCAGGTCTGCTCGGTGGCCTCGGCCTCGACCATCATGATCGCGACGTCACCGGTGTCGGTGACGCGACCCGCGACCACCATGTCGAAGACGGCGTTCTCGAGCTGGCTGTGGCTCGGGAACGCGACCCACTGGCCCTCGATGAGGGCGACGCGGACGCCGCCGACCGGGCCGGAGAACGGCAGGCCCGAGAGCTGCGTGGAGAGCGACGCGGCGTTGATCGCCAGCACGTCGTAGGGGGCGTCGGGGTTGAGCGCCATCACGGTGATGACGACCTGGACCTCGTTGCGCAGACCCTTCTTGAAGGTCGGGCGCAGCGGGCGGTCGATCAGGCGGCAGGTGAGGATGGCGTCCTCGCCGGGACGACCCTCGCTGCGGAAGAACGAGCCGGGGATCTGGCCCGCGGCGTACATCCGCTCCTCGACGTCGATCGTCAGGGGGAAGAAGTCGAAGTGGTCCTTGGGGTGCTTGCCGGCCGTGGTGGCCGAGAGCAGCATGGTGTCGTCGTCGAGGTAGGCGGTCACCGAACCGGCGGCCTGGCGGGCGAGGAGCCCGGTCTCGAACTTGATGGTGCGGGTGCCGAACTTGCCGTTGTCGAGAACGGTCTCCACGGCGGAGATGACGGGTTCTGTCACGTTGATCTTCCTGTTCGCGGTGCGATCCGCGACTGCGCGCACGATGCCCTCGCAATGGTGCGGGACGGTGGCCGATCTTCGATCGAGACCCGCAGGGTGCCGGCGTACCGGGCTCCTGAAGATCACTACCGAGGACCGGGCCTGCGGTGGCGCGGATCGCTCCTGTGATGGTGTTCAGTTGTGGCTGTGCTGTTCTGCGTTTCGTTCTGCCTGCAATGCAGCGTTGGGACCCACCTGACGGTGAGTCCCAACGATGTCAGCGGCGCAGTCCGAGGCGCTCGACGATCGAGCGGTAGCGCTCGATCTCGGTCTTGCGCAGGTAGTTGAGCAGGCGGCGACGCTGCCCGACCAGCAGCAGCAGACCACGACGGCTGTGGTGGTCGTGCTTGTGCTGCTTGAGGTGGTCGGTGAGGTGCGCGATGCGGTAGCTGAGCAACGCGATCTGCACCTCCGGCGAACCGGTGTCGCCGTCGCTCGTGGCGTACTCGGCCATGATCTTCTTCTTGGTCGCTGCGTCTGTTCCGATCGACATGCGGCTCCTTCTGGTTCACTCGTTGCGCGGCGCGCCGGGGCCTGTTCACCCGGGCACTCTCGTTCCGCGGCCGTTTCACGGCAGGGGTGTCGCCCTAGGGCAACCGAGGAAGCGTATCGCGCAGGCCGATCAGGCCCAAAAATGCGGCAGCGATCCGTGGCACGATGCCCGACGTGGGCATCCTGACCGAGTCACCCGTCGCGTCCGACTACTCCGGCACCCGCCTCGCGGCGTGCAACCTCTGCGAGGCCATCTGCGGCCTGGAGCTGACCATCGAGAAGGGCACCGTCACCTCGATCCGGGGCAACGCGGCCGACCCGCTGTCGCGGGGCTACATCTGCCCCAAGGGCGTGTCCATGGCCGACGTCTACACCGACCCGGACCGGTTGCGGCGCCCGATCCGGCGCGTGGGCGACGAGTGGGTCGAGATGGGGTGGAACGAGGCCTACGACCTGGTGGCCGACCGGCTCGCCGCCACGATCACCGAGCACGGCCGCAACGCCGTGGGCGTCTACCTCGGCAACCCCAGCGCCCACTCCCTCGGCTCGGCGACCCACGGCACGGCGTTCGTGAAGTCGCTGCGCACCCGCAACCGCTTCAGTGCCTCCTCGGTCGACCAGATCCCCCACCAGCTGGTCGGCTGGCAGCTCTACGGCCACCAGCTGCTGCTCCCGGTGCCCGACCTCGACCGCACGTCGTACTTCCTGGTCTTCGGGGCCAACCCGATGGCCTCCAACGGCTCGCTGATGACGGCGCCCGACTTCCCCCAGCGGCTGCGCGACCTCAAGGCGCGCGGTGGCCAGGTGGTGGTGGTCGACCCGCGCCGCACCGAGACCGCCAAGGTCGCCACCGCCCACCACTTCGTCCGGCCCGGAACCGACGCCGTCGTCCTCCTGGCGATGCTGCACGTGCTGTTCGCGGAGGGCCTGACCACGCCTCCGCCGTACGTCGACAACGTCGCGCGCGTCGAGCAGCTGGTCGCCGAGTTCACCCCCGAGCGCGCCGAGCCCCTGAGCGGGGTGCCGGCCGAGACCATCCGGCAGCTCACCCGTGACTTCGCCGCCGCCGACGGCGCGGCGGCGTACGGCCGGGTCGGCGTCTCGACCCACGGCTTCGGCTCGATCTGCCAGTGGGCGATCCAGTGCCTCAACCTGCTCACCGGCAACTTCGACCGCGAGGGCGGCGTGCTGTTCC
>JBAZRQ010000167.1:0-5456 GCA_041662925.1 Nocardioides sp.
GCCGTCGAGGGTCTGTTTCACGACGGCGCCACGGGCACCCGAGTCGGCAGCCAGCGAGCCCAGCCAGCCGCGGATCTCGGCCACGTGGTGGGCCGGCAGCAGGCCCTCGTCGTCGACCTTGCCCTCGGTGACGGTGAACAGCGGTGAGTCCTTGAGGCCGCGGGCGGCGAGCATCCGCGCGAGGTGGGTCGACACCGTCTCGACGGCCTCGTCGGGGGTGCGGTCGAGCACGATCGCGACCGAGGTCGAACGTTCGGCGGCCCGCTTGAGGAAGTCCCACGGCACCTGGTCGGCATAGCGCGCGGCCGACGTGACGAACAGCCACAGGTCGCCGGCGGCCAGCAGCTGGGCAGCGAGCTGTCGGTTGCGGATCTCGACCGAGTCGACGTCGGGTGCGTCGAGGATGGCCAGGCCGGCCGGGACCGACTCGGCGGCGACCAGCTGCAGGGCGTCGGGGTCGTTGGTGGCGTGGTGGACCCGCTCGAGGTCGGGCAGCAGTCGGTCCTGGCCGAACCACTCGGCGTCGTCGGGGTGATGCACCAGGACCGGTGAGCGCGTGGTCGGACGGAGTACGCCGGGCGTGGTCACCCGGCGCCCGACGAGGGAGTTGACCAGCGTCGACTTGCCGGCGCCGGTCGAGCCGCCGACCACCGCGAGGAGCGGCGCGTCGATGGTCATCAGGCGTGGGATGACGTAGTCCTCGAGCTGGTCGACCATCTCGTTGCGTGCGGTGCGCAGCTCGTCGATGCCGGGCGAGTCGAGCGGCAGCTCGGCGTCCTGCAGCGCCCCCCGCAGGCGGATGAGCGCGGTCAGCATCGCGTTGTCGGTGTCGCTCATCGCGTCGGCACCACCTGTCCGGGGAACGCGATGCTCGGGCGCACGGCGTTGATTCGGGCAAGGTAGTCCTGCCCACGGAGCTGGTAATCGGCGGGAGCCGTGCCTCGCAGCAGGCGGTGGTGGAGGAAGCCCAGCTCGACGGCCGCCTGCTGGTAGTCCTTCATCGCCTCGTAGGCGCCGGGGCCGCCGTACTGCTTGGCGTGGGCGCGGGCCGCGCGCCGGGCGCGCAGGTCGACCACCCAGCCGATGTCGGTCGCGGGGATCAGCCCTCGGCGGGAGGCGTCAGCCAGGGCGGCCGCGAGCATGTGGCGCTCGGAGCTGCGCGCCCAGATGCCCAGCCAGACCAGCCCGATCAGGGCCGGCAGCATCAGGACGACGTAGACGGCGGCGAAGCTGCCGAGTCCGAAGATGGTCGAGCCGTTCCACAGGCCATGGGCAATCACCGCCAAGCAGTACCCACCGATGGGGGCCAGCCAACGCAGCGCCGGGCTGCGGGTGGTCACCGCGATCCCGATCCCGATGCCGGTGAACGTCGTGAACAGGGGGTGCGCGAACGGGCTGAGCAGGCAGCGGATGACGAACAGCGTGGTGACACCCGCGATGCCGCCGGGGCCGGTGCCGTCGGTGCCGTTGTAGGCGGCCGCGAGGTAGAGGATGTTCTCGGTGAACGCGAACCCGATGCCGACCATGCCGGCGTAGACGATGCCGTCGAGGATCCCGTCGAGCTCGGCGCGACGCCACCACAGCAGGAGCAGCAGGAAGACGCCCTTGCTGGCCTCCTCGGTGACCGGGGCGACGACCGCCAGCGACTGGTTGTCGGTGAAGCCGACCACGAGCCCACCCAGGCCACCGACCAGGAGCGCCGCGATCGTGGCGACGAACGCACCCCACAGCAGCCCCAGGGCGAGCAGTCGCTTGGGCTCGGGCTCGTAGCGGTCGAGCCAGAGGTACGACGCGACCAGCGGACCGACCGGAACGGCGGCGAGCACGGCGGCCAGGAGCGTGATCGTGGGAGCCCCTGAGAGCGCCAGAATCGCCAGCATCAACAGCGCGCCGAGGGTCACCGCGACGGTCACGACGACCGTGAAGGCAACGCTGTCGCGACGTGTACCGGGCATGGGTGGAAGCCTAACGTCAGGGGTCGGGCGGTCCGACTTCGCGGCGTACAGTAGCGGCGTGAGCGAGCAGACGACCCCGGAATCCGTCGAGCCCAAGACCGAGTCGCACGACCCGGCCGTGCCCGCCGCCTACTCCGCCTTCATGCGCCAGGGCTGGGGCGACCGTGAGCTCGACCTCCCGCCGCACCCGATCACCGACGTCGCGGCCGCGCGTCGCGCACGGCTGGCCGAGGTCTTCCCCGGCGAGCGCCTGGTCCTGCCGTCGGGCACCTACAAGGCCCGGGCCAACGACACCGACTACCGCTTCCGCTCCGACACCGCCCACACCTACTTCTGCGGCAACCAGACGAGTGACGCGGTGCTCGTGCTCCAGGACGACGAAGCGGTGCTCTACGCCCGGCCCCGGTCGTCGCGCGACACCGACGAGTTCTTCCGCGACCGGGTCTACGGCGAGCTGTGGGCCGGACGCCGGCCTTCCGCCCGCGAGATCTCCACCTCGCTGGGCATCGAGGTGCGGCACATCGACTCCCTCGACGACGCCCTGTCCGTCAACCACAAGACCCGCGTCCACCGCGGGGTCTCCGCCCACGTCGACGGCCTCGTGGCACACGACGTCTCCCTCGACGCCGACTTCGCCCGCGTCATCTCGGAGATGCGCCTGGTCAAGGACGACTGGGAGATCGGCGAGCTCCAGGAGGCGTGCGACATCACGGCACTCGGCTTCGAGGACTCCGTGCGCGAGTGGGACAACGTGCTGCGCTACGGCGAGCGGTGGCTCGAGGGCACGTTCTTCCGGCGGGCCCGCGCGATGGGCAACGACATCGGCTACGACTCCATCGTCGGTGGGGGCAAGCACGCCACCACGCTGCACTGGATCGACAACTCCGGGCCGATCACCCCCGGCGAGCTGGTGCTGCTCGACATGGGGGTCGAGGGACACAACCTCTACACCGCCGACGTCACCCGCACGCTGCCCGTCGACGGCACGTTCACGCCGCTCCAGCGCGAGCTCTACGACCTCGTGCACACGTCGCAGCAGGCCGGGATCGACGCCGTACGCCCGGGCGTAGCGTTCGCTGACATCCACCTGGCCTCGATGACGGTCCTCGCCCACGGGCTCGAGGGGCTGGGCCTGCTGCCGGTCTCGGCTGCGGAGGCGCTCGACCCCGAGTCGAAGGTCTACGCCCGCTGGACCCTGCACGGCACCAGCCACATGCTCGGCATGGACGTGCACGACTGCGGCCAGGCCTCCCCCGAGGCCTACGCGAAGGGCACGCTCGCCGCCGGGATGGTGCTGACCGTCGAGCCGGGGCTCTACTTCCAGGAGGACGACCTCCTCGTGCCCGAGCAGCTGCGCGGCATCGGCATCCGGATCGAGGACGACGTCCTGGTCACCGACGACGGCTCACGGAACCTCTCGTCATCGCTCCCCCGCGCCGCCGCGGACGTCGAGGAGTGGATGGGGTCCCTCCGTCCCTGACGTGAGACCCTCTGCCGTGCTCGCCGACCGCTACGACCTCGGAGACCGCATCGGCACCGGCGGGATGGCCGACGTCTTCCGCGCCACCGACCGGGTCCTGCACCGCGAGGTCGCCGTCAAGGTGCTGCGCGAGACCGCGGACAGCGAGACCGACCGGGCCCGCTTCACCTCCGAGGCACGCACCCTCGCCCAGCTCAGCCACGTCAACCTGGTGATGGTGCTCGACGCCGGTACGACCACGGACCAGCCGTTCCTCGTCATGGAGCTGGTGGAGGGTCCCACGCTCTCGGCGCGCGTCCAGGAGGGCCCCGTCGCCCCCGACGAGGTCGCTTCGATCGGGGCGCAGCTCGCCGATGCGCTCGCCTACGCCCACGCCCAGGGGATCGTCCACCGCGACGTCAAGCCGGGCAACGTGCTGCTCGGCGACAACGGACGCGTCAAGCTCGCCGACTTCGGGATCGCGCGCCTGATCGGTGACACCGTGCGCCACACCAAGACGGGGACCGCCATCGGTACGGCGGCGTACCTCTCGCCGGAGCAGGTCCTCGGCGAGGAGATCACCCCCGCGGCCGACGTCTACTCCCTCGGCCTGGTGCTGCTCGAGGTCCTCACCAGCGAGCGGGCTTTCCCGGGCAGCCCCACGGAGTCGGCGCTGGCGAGGCTCAACCGCGACCCGGACCTGCCCGAGACGCTGCCGGAGCCGTGGCGCCGGCTGCTCGGGGCCATGACCGCCCGCGACCCTGCCGCGCGCCCCGGCGCCGACGCGGTGGCCCGCGAGCTGCGAGCCCTGGACGGGGCCGGTACGACGGCGGTGCTGGACCTCGCGACCCTGACCGCCCCCCGGCTCCCGGTTACCCCGGCCGCCGGGCCGACCCCCCTGCAGGCCCTCGCCGACCGCCTGCGGGAGGTGCCGCCCCACCTGCGCGGTGCAGCCGCTGCCATCGGCGCGATCCTGGTCCTGATCCTGGTGGCGGCCCTCGCGTCCTCGGGCGGCGGGTCCGACGACGAGTCGGACGATCCTGGTGGCACCGCCATCCCCGCCGGGACTCCCGCCGACCTGCGGGCCCCCCTGCAGGAGCTGCACGACGCCGTCGCCGCCGTCGAGGACGCTCCGGAAGGCGCGCTCGAGCGCGTCGATGAGACCATCGCCGCGGAGCGCTACCCTGCCGCGCGGACCGCGATCAACGGCGTCATGACCAGCACCAGCGCGGCCGCGGACTCCGGCACGCTCGAGGCCGACGAGGCAGAGCGGATCCTCACCGCAGCCGAGGCGCTGCTGGCCGCGCTCCCGGTCGAGGAGGCGGCGCCGCCCGCCGACGAGGAGACCGTCGACGTCGACGAGGACGATCCGACCGACACGCCCAAGCCCGACAAACCAGGCAAGGGCAAAGGCAAAGGAAAGAGCAAGGTGCGCTGAACCCGGGCCGACTGCCACACTGCCTTCCATGTCGCCGCACCTGACCCGTCGTACCCGCCTGCTGACCACCGCCGTTGCCCTCGCCGTCGTGCTCACCGCCTGCGGCTCCGGCGACGACGATCCAGGGAACGAGTCGGCCTCCACGCCGGAGGTCCTCACCCAGGAGAGCGCCGACGGCGCGCTGCTGACCCTGGCCGACGTGGGCGAGGGCTTCGCGGAAGGCACCGAGCCCGACGACGAGGACGACAGCGACCTCGGCTGCCTGTCCGGAATCGCCGACCTCAGCGACCTCGAGGCCGCCACCGAGGCCGAGGTGAGCTTCGACGCCGAGAGCGGCGCCGCCCTGCGCAGCATCCTGAGCGGGGTCAGGTCGTTCGAGGACACCGCGACGATCACCGATGCCTTCGACGACTTCAGCACCGCCGTCGAGGCGTGCGAGTCGGTGGACGTCACCGACCCCACCGGCTTCAACCTCGCCCTCACCGTCGACGTCGTGGACGGTGACGTCATCGGCGACGTCGACGACCAGATCCGCCTCAAGGGCACCGGCGAGGTCTCCACCGGCCCCACCGAGACCTACCCCTATGCCCTGACGTTCGTGGCG
>JBAZRQ010000168.1:0-5413 GCA_041662925.1 Nocardioides sp.
GGCGGGATCGAGCCCGGCGTCGTCGCCGTCGACCAGCGCCGGCACGAGCGCCTGCTGGTCAGCTGGGCGCCCCGCCACGGAGTCGCGCACAGACGCCCGGACCGCCCCCGCGGCACGCCACCACGCATCGGGCCGGGCCACGACCACCGGGTCGCGCGCCGAGGTGAGCACCCCGGCCAGGTCGCCGTCGTCGGAGGGGGTGAGCAGGCCCGACGTACGGACCGTCGAGCCCAGCGGCGCCGCGGCCCATCCGGCGCCGCCGAGGACCAGCACCGGTGTGGCCAGGCGGTGGGCGACACCGCGGCCGGTCACCTCGCGCACCTCGACCCGCACCAGGACCTGGTCGGCGTAGCGACCGGCCACCGGGCGCGGGTCGGAGATCACGGTGCCGGTCAGGGACACCGCGGCGCGCTCGCGAGCCAGGGCGGCCAACGGGTTGTCGGCCACCGCCTGCTTGCGCAGCACCGACGTCCCGGTCACGGCTCCGGCCACGAGCGCCACCCCGAGCAGGGTCGGCACCCAGCTGCTCCCCCGCAGGCGGCCGGCGAGGGCCGCAAGGGTCACCAGCCCCACCGGCAGCAGCATCCACGAGCCGACCTGCTGCGCCCCCAGGCCGGCCAGCCAGGCCGCCGCCCCGAGCGCCGGCATCCGGAGGTCGTGCGGACGGCCGCCGGTGGCCGGCTCGGACGACGCCACCGGAGCTAGACGGTGACATGGGGAGCGATCTGGGCCAGCGTGGCGTCGCCGATGCCGTCGACCTCGAGCAGCTCGTCGACGGCGGAGAAGCCGCCGTGCTCCTCGCGCCAGGCGAGGATCGCCGCGGCCGTGACCGGGCCGACCTCCGGCAACGTCTCGAGCTCGGCCTGGGTCGCGCGGTTGAGGTCAACCAGGGTCAAGGGCCCCGTGTCGGACGGGGGGACGCCGCCGGGCAGGGCGGGCACCACCGCCGCCGCCGGGCGTCCGACCAGGATCTGCTCACCGTCCACCAGCACCCTGGCGAGGTTGAGCGTGGACAGGTCGACGCCCGGGCGGGCGCCGCCGGCCGCCTCGAGGGCGTCGACCACGCGGGCTCCGGCGTCGAGCACGGCGATGCCCGGGCGGCGTACCTTGCCGGCCACGTCGACGGTGACCGTGGTCTCCGACCCGGCGCCGGCTCCCCCGGTCTCGGCGGGCGGCTCGGACACCGGCAGCGCCACCAGGTCCGACGCGGCCGCGATCGCCGGAGCGGGCGGAGGGACGGTCTCGGCGTCGCCACGGACCACCCACCAGGCGGTGGCGGCCAGCCCCAGAGCGACGATCACCGCCAGCACCGCGACCTGGGCGGGGCCGAGGCCGACCCGGCCGCGCAGCGTCTCGGGCAGGGCGTCGGCGAGGAGCCCCCGCCCAACCCACCGCCCGCGGCGGGCGGCATGCCGGCCCGGGACCGGCACCGTCGGCACCGCCGGTGGATCAGCGGGAGGCTCCGGCGGAGGGGGTACGACGACCAGCGGTGCGCGCACGGGCGCGACCCGCGTGTGCCCGTCCCACCACTCCCCTCCGGCGGCTGGTGCCACGACCTGCGTCACGGCTGGGGCCGCCTCGGGCACCTCGCCACGCGTGGTCGCCAGCTCGGCGCTCAGCTGGGCCAGCCGCCGGGAGACGGCCTGCTCGTGCTCCTGCTGGGATCGTCGAGATCGCATTCCGCGACGCTACGAGCGTCGGCGGACTGCGCGCCCGCCGTGGCCGCGGCCCTGTGGACAAGGCGTCCGGCCCGTGGGCTGTGGACTACTCGTGGCCCGGCAGGCGCGCTTCGGCTCAGACCCGCGGGGCCACGCAGACGGCGATCATCCCCGGGCCCACGTGGGCTCCCAGGACGGCGCCCAGCTCGCCGCACCACACCTCGCGGCCGTGCAGGTTGTCGGCCAGGCGGGTCGTGAGCTGCTCGGCCAGGATCCCCGCACGTTCGGGGTTGGCGAGATGGGCGACGCACAGGTCGATCGGCTGGTCACCGGCGGCCGCGACCGCGAGCTCCTCGAGCCGGGCCAGGGCCCGGCCGGTCGTGCGGACCTTCTCCAGCGACGCCACCACACCGTCCTCGATCTTCAGCAGTGGCTTGACGGCGAGCGCGCCACCGAAGAGGGCGGCCGCGGCGCCGATGCGGCCCCCGCGCCGGAGGTACTCCAGCGTGTCGACGTAGAACAGCGACGAGCAGGCGTCCGCGCGGCGGCGCGCGGCGTCCGCCGCGAACTCCACCGACCCGCCGCCGACGAGCGCGTCGGCGGCCGCGAGGGCGGCGTACCCGGTGGCGACCCCCACCTGCCGGCTGTCGACGCAGATCACCCGCACGGGAGCGTCGCGGGCGGCGAGCTGTGCGGACTCGAAGGTGCCGCTCATGTCACCCGAGATGTGGACCGAGACGATCTGCTTGGCGCCGGCGGCCGCGGCCCGCTCGTAGGCGTCGAGGATCACCCTCGGTGCCGGGCGCGACGTACTGACCGGGCGGAACTCCCGCAGCGCCTCGGCGACCTTCTCCGGGGTCGCCTGCGGCGAGCCCTCGTCGTAGGCGTGGGCACCGATCACCACCTGCAACGGCACCACGATGATCCCGTGCGCGGCCGCGACCTCCGGGGGGAGGCTCGCGGTCGAGTCCGTGACGACGACGACCGACATGACGCAGAGGGTAGCGACCTCGTCTGACCGAGCGTCAGACGACCACGTTGACCACCTTGGGGGCGCGCACGACGACCTTGCGGATCTCCTGCCCGGCGATGCTGCGCACGACGGCCGGGTCGGCCAGTGCCAGCGCCTCCAGGTCGGCCTCGGAGATGTCCGGGGACACCTCCAGCCGTGCTCGGACCTTGCCCTTGACCTGGACCACGGCCGTGACCGACTCCGCCACCAGCAGCGCCTCGTCGACGACCGGCCAGCCGGCCCGGGCGACGCTCGGCTGGTGGCCCAGCCGCTCCCACATCTCCTCGGCCGTGTAGGGCGCGACCAGGGACAGCAGGATCGCGACCGTCTCCGCGGCCTCCCGGACGGCAGGGTCGGCTCCGCCGGGACCCGCGTCGATGGCCTTGCGGGTGGCGTTGACCAGCTCCATCGTGCGGGCCACCATCACGTTGAAGCGGTGGATCTCGATCAGGCTCTCGGCCTCGTGGCGGGTCTTGTGCGTCAGCCTGCGCAGGGCCACGTCACCGGTCGCCGGGTCGGCGCCCGGGTCGCTGGTCACGTCACCGCTCAGCCGCCAGGCCCGCTGCAGGAACTTCAGCGAGCCGGCCGGCGACATGTCGGCCCAGTCGATGTTGTCCTCGGGGGGTCCCGCGAAGACCAGGGTCAGCCGTACCGCGTCCACGCCGAAGGCATCGAGTTGCTCCCCCAGACTGACGCCGTTGCCCAGCGACTTGCTCATCTTGCGCCCGTTGTTGATGACCTTGCCCTGGGACAGGTACGCCGAGAACGGCTCGTCCCAGTCGACCATGCCCATGTCGCGCAGGGCCTTGGTGAAGAAGCGCGCGTACAGCAGGTGCAGGACGGCGTGCTCGTCGCCGCCGACGTACAGGTCGATCGGCCCCCAGGCGTTGGCCAGCGTGGTGTCGAACGCCTGGCTGTCGTCGTGCGGCGAGACGTAGCGGAAGAAGTACCACGACGAGTCCACGAACGTGTCCATGGTGTCGGTGTCGCGGGTGGCCGGGCCGCCGCAGGTCGGGCAGCTCACGTTGACCCAGTCGGTGGCGGCACCCAGCGGCGAGGTGCCCTTGGGCTTCAGGTCGGCGCCGCGCAGCTCGGGCAGCTCGACGGGCAGCTGGTCCTCCGGTACGGCGACCTCGCCGTCGACCGGGCAGTGGATGATCGGGATCGGCGCGCCCCAGTAGCGCTGGCGCGACAGCAGCCAGTCGCGCAGCCGGAAGTTGACCGTGCCGCGCCCCAGGCCCTTCTCCTCCAGGTAGGTGATGGTGATCGCCTTCGCCTCGGCGACGCCCATGCCGGACAGGTCGATCTGGTCGTTGGCCGAGTTGATCGCCGGACCGTCACCGGTGAACGCCTCGCCCTCCCAGTCGGCCGGAGGCTCGACCGTACGGACGATCGGCAGGTCGAACGCCTCGGCGAACTCCCAGTCGCGCTGGTCCTGGCCGGGCACGGCCATGATCGCGCCGGTGCCGTAGTCGGCCAGCACGTAGTCGGCGGCGTAGACCGGGATCCGGGTGCCGGTCAGGGGGTTGGTGGCGTGCACGCCCAGGAAGACGCCGGTCTTGGGCCGGTCGGTCGACAGCCGGTCGATCTCGGTCTCCTTGCGGACCTCGACCAGGTAGTCGTCCAGCGCCGCCCGCTGCTCGTCGGCGACCAGCTCGGCGGCCAGGGCGGCGTCGGCCGCGACCACCATGAACGTGGCACCGAACAGGGTGTCGGGGCGCGTCGTGTACACGGTCAGCGGCTCGGCGCGACCCTCGACCACGAAGTCCACATGTGCGCCCTCGGAGCGGCCGATCCAGTTGCGCTGCGCGTTGACGACCTTGTCCGACCAGGTCGGCTGCAGGTCGTCCAGGCAGTCCAGCAGCTCCTGGGCGTAGGACGTCGTGCGGAAGTACCACTGGGTCAGCTCGCGCTTGGTGACCTCCGCGCCGCAGCGCTCGCAGGCGCCGTCGACGACCTGCTCGTTGGCCAGCACGGTCTGGTCGTTGGGGCACCAGTTGACCGGGCTGTTCTTGCGGTAGGCCAGGCCCTTCTCGTGGAACTTCAGGAACAGCCACTGGGTCCAGCGGTAGTAGGACGGGTCGGAGGTGTTGAAGCGCCGCGACCAGTCGAAGCTGACGCCGTACTTCTGGAAGGACTCCAGCTGCGTGGCGATGTTGCCGTAGGTGTAGTCGGCCGGGTGGGCGTCGTTGCGGATCGCGGCGTTCTCGGCGGGCAGGCCGAAGGAGTCCCAGCCCATCGGGTTCAGGACCTCGTAGCCCTTCTGCCACCAGTAGCGCGCGATCACGTCGTGCAGCGCGGTCACCTCGGCGTGGCCCATGTGCAGGTCACCGCTGGGGTAGGGGAACATCGTCAGCGCGTAGCGCTTCTCGCGCGGCGAGCTGTCGTCGGCGCGGAACTGGTCGAGCTTCTCCCACACCGGCTGCCACTTGCGCTCGGTGGCGGCGACGTCGTACGTCGCCCGGCCGGTGTCGCTGACGGTGCTGTGCTGCTCGGTCATGATGTCTCTCTCGGTTCCGGTCGGATCCTGCTGCTCTTTGGGCACAAAAAAGCCCCTCAGTCACGAGGGGCAGCCGCGTCGCTCTGTGTCGTTCGACGCGGCTAGGTAAGGAGCAGGGTCCTGCGCATGCCCCCAGCCTACCCGAAACGGTGTGCCCTACAGTCGCGGCCATGACTGTGACTGACATGTTCCGGCTCGACGGCCGGGTCGCGGTGGTGACCGGCGCCTCGAGCGGTCTCGGCG
>JBAZRQ010000169.1:0-5391 GCA_041662925.1 Nocardioides sp.
GGTGGAGGATCTGGGGGCCCAGGTGGAGTTCGGAGGCCCCGCGCTCAACGCGCAGAACCACCCCTCGGGCAGTGAGGCGATCGGCCTGGCTGCTGCGGTCCTCGTGCTCCTGGTGGCGTTCGGCTCTGTGTTCGCGATGCTCGTGCCCCTGCTCACCGCAGTCCTGGCGCTGGGTCTGGGCATGGGTGTGATCTTCCTGCTGACCGACTACGTCACCATCGGTACCGCCGGTCCCGTGGTCGCGGCGATGATCGGCCTGGGGGTCGGCATCGACTACGCGCTCCTGGTGGTCACCCGGCACCGCGAGGGCCTGGCCGTCGGGCTCCCTGCCGAGGACTCCATCACGATCGCGTTGTCCACGGCCGGCAGGTCCGTGCTGGTCGCCGGCACCACGGTGATCATCGCGATCCTCTCGCTGTACGCCATCGGCATCCCGTTCGTCGCCACCCTGGGCCTGGCCAGCGCCATCACCGTCGCCACCACGCTGCTCGCGGCCGTCACCCTGCTGCCCGCCCTGCTCGGTGTCTTCGGCGACAACTTGGACCGGTTCCGGGTTCGGCGCGCCCGGTTGGACCACGGCGGCGGCCACGTCAGCGGCTGGCACCGATGGACCCACCACGTCCAGCGCCGCCCGTGGCCCTACCTGGTCACCGCGGTCGCGCTGCTGGCGATGATGGCGCTCCCGCTGTTCGACCTGCGGCTGGGCACCGCCGACGACGGCTCAGCCCCCGAGGCCAGCACCGAACGGATCTCCTACGAGCTCATCGACGACTCCTTCGGCGCCGGCTGGACGGGTCCCCTGGTGGTCACCGCGGAGTACGCCGGCAACACCGAGCAGGAGACCCGAACGGCGGTCGAGGGTCTGGCTGCCGAGATCGCCGCCGTCGAGGGGGTCGGTCAGGTCACGCCGCCGGTCGTGAACCAGGCCGGTGACACCGCTGTGCTCACCGTGGTGCCGACGACATCTCCCGACGCGGCGGAGACCGAGGACCTGGTCCACCTGTTGCGCGACGACGTCCTGGCCGACCAGGCGCCCGGCACCTCCGTCCATGTCGGCGGTGCCACGGCCACCAACATCGACCTCGCCGACAAGCTCGAGCAGCGGATGCTGTGGTTCATGGGCTTCGTGGTCGGCCTGAGCTTCCTGCTGCTGCTGGTGGAGTTCCGCTCGATCTTCGTGCCGATCAAGGCAGCGATCATGAACCTGCTGTCGGTCGGGGCGGCCTACGGCGCTGTGGTGGCGGTGTTCCAGTGGGGCTGGCTCTCGGACGTCTTCGGCACCCAGCCGGGACCGATCGAGTCGTTCGCGCCGATGATGCTGTTCGCGGTCCTGTTCGGACTCTCGATGGACTACGAGGTGTTCCTGCTCAGCCGGGTCCGCGAGGAGTACCTCCGCACCGGGGAGGCCGGAGCCGCGGTCGCCGACGGGATCGCTGCGACCGCCCGGGTGATCACCGCGGCCGCATCGGTGATGGTGGTGGTGTTCGCCAGCTTCCTGCTCAACGACGACCGGACCGTCAACCTGTTCGGGTTCGGCCTCGCGGTCGCGATCGCGATCGACGCCACCCTCGTCCGGCTGGTGCTGGTCCCGGCGGTGATGGCCGTCGCGGGCCGGACCGCCTGGTACCTGCCCCGGTGGCTCGACCGGCTGCTCCCGAAGATCGGGCTCGAACCCCACCCGATCGACCCCTTCGAGGCCGAGCTCGCTGAGCAAGGGCCCGGCAACTGCGCTCAGGCCCGGTAGAAGTACGGATCGAGGACGGAGACCTCGGTGATCGCGTCGACCGGCAGCCCGGTCGTCGTGGCAGCCGCGCGGATGGACTCGGGTGACGGGCCGTCGTAGATGCAGAAGGTCTTCGTCTTGTCGGGCGACACGTAGGAGTGCACCCAGGTCACGCCGTGGCCGGCGTTGCCGTCGACGACGTTCAGGCACGCCTTCGCGCCGCTGTCGTCCTGGGGGATGGTGAGGCCGTCGGGAAAGGTCCGCTCGACGAGGTAACGAGGCATCGGGATCTCCTTCATCTGGGGTGGTTGACCGATGCGTCGACGCTATGAGCCTCAGTAGGGCGAACGCTTCCGTGAGGCTCACCCATCTTGGGGTGTGGGCTCACCCAGGTCGGCGAGCTCGTCACGACGGGTGACCCCGCACTTGCGCAGCACCGACGAGACGTGATGCTCCACCGTGCGCCGGGAGATGAACAGCCGCGCGGCGATCGCGGGGTTGTCCATGCCGTCGAGGAGCAGTCGGTGTACCTCGGCCTCCCGCGCCGTCAGTCCCCACGCGTTGAGCAGTGTCTGGGGCCTGGGTGCGCGGGAGACGGTGATGCCGCGCGACGTGAGGCGGCGGCGCGCCCAGGCGGCGGCCGGCCGGGCGCCCAGGCGGTCGAGGACGAACAGGCCCTCGGCTGCGGCGTCGGCGTCCCCGTCGACCAGGGCCAGAGCCCGCTCGTACGGGCATCCGATCCGCTCCCACGCTGCCGCGGCAGCCGCCCAGTCGCCACTGATCTGCGCCGCGAACGGCTCGGCCGCCTTCGGGGGCGGCGCCTCGACACCTCCGTTGCGCCACAGCCAGAAGGCGATCTCGCCCTGGGCCCATGGGCTGTCGGTGTCGAGCGCACGTGAGTACGGCGCCCGGAGGACCTCGCGGCCGGCTGCGAGGTCACCGGTCAACCAGTGCTGCTCGGCGGCGCCGCACAGGCCGGCCCACCGGTGCTGCAGCTCGAGGCCGTCCAGACGCTGCACCTCGAGCAGGGGTTCCAGCGGGCGCGGGTCCCCGCGACGTACTCGCAGCCTGCCCACGACGCCGCCGGCGGTGGAGCGGTTGACCGGAGCGCCCTCCTCGGTGCCGACGAGCGCAGCCAACCGGGCGGCCTCGTCCCACCGCCCCTGCTCGAACCGGATCCGCGCCTGCCATGCCCGGGCGTAGGCGACGTCGAAGTCGTTGTCCCTGCTGAGGGAGCTGTCGATGAGCTCCTGCGCCCAGCCGAACGCGGCGTCGTAGCGACGCGCCTCGCCGGCCCCGCTTCCGAGCATGCGCAGAGCGTCGACTTCCAGGGCCGGGTCCTGACGCGCCCGAGCCCGGGCGAGGACGGCGGTCAGTCGGGCGATGCCGAGGTCGGGGTCCCCGGTCACGAGCTCGATGGTGCCGTGGATCAGGTCGGCGCCGACGGAGGCGGCCTCGTCGCCGACCTCGGCCGCCACCGCCGTCGCTGCGACGATGCTCTCCATCGCCGGCTGGTGCTGGCGCGCGAGCATGTGGCCGCGGGCGGAGTAGGTCAGGGCAGCCGCGAGCTCCGGCGTCGGACCGAGAGGCCGAAGCACCTCGACGGCGCGGTCCCGCAGGACCCTGGAGGCCGCGACGTCGCCGGCTCGCCACTGGGCGGCGGCCAGGTGTGACAGCACACGACCGCGCAGAAGGTCGTCGCCGACTCGGTCGGCCAGCTCGGATGCCCGGCGCAGGTCGGTCACCGCTTCGGCATGGAGGTCGAGGGCGCCCAGCACGACCCCGAGCCCGTCGAGCACCTCGACCAGGTGACGCGGGGACAGTTCCGACGCGTGCTCGAGCTGAGCGGACAGGAAGGCCGCCGCCTGCCGGTTGGCCCCGCGTCGTAGGGCGTCCTCGGCGGCCGGCCGGCAGTAGGTCACGACAGCTGCGGGATCTCCGGTGCCCACCGCGTGGTGCGCCATCCGGGCGTGGTCTGTAGAACCTGCCAGGTCGTGGAGGAGCCGCCGATGCAGCTCACGACGACGGGTGGGCGGGAGGGCGTCGTAGACCGCCCGGCGGGCGAGCTCGTGTCGGAAGCTGACCCGGCCGCCGATCTCGACCAGCAGCCCGCCGGCACGCTCGGCCTCGGGCGCCCACGTCAGCTCGAGGCCGCCGGGCTCGACGGAGACCAGCTCCACGGTCTCGCGGATGTCGCCCGGGAGCGGCTCGACCCGGGCCAGGACTGCGTCCGCCAGGTGGGCTGAAAGTCCGCCCCCGGCGGCGACGACCTCGGTCACGAAGAACGCGTTCCCGTCGGTCGTGCGGAACACGTCGACGGGATCCAGCCCGGTGTCCTCGGTGAGCAGCGCGACAGCCGCGGCGCTCAGCGGTCCGACCTCGAGCCGATGGACCCGGTCGCCCTGCCGGGCCAGGTCGCCGAGCACGCGGCGCAGGCCGGAGCCGACCTCGTCGCCGCGGTAGGTCGCGACCACCAGCGCGTGGCATCCGTCGAGGCGACGGCCGATGAACTGCAGCATCGCCAGCGTCGCGTCGTCCGCCCAGTGGATGTCCTCCAGCACCACGGCCACGGAGGTGTCGCGTTGTCGCAGCACCTGGAGCAGCGCGTCGTACGTCGCGAACGTGTCGCCGCCCACGGTCAGCCCGGCCGCGGGGGCCAGGTCGAGCAGCGGTCCGAGGGGCCGCGGGGTCGACAGCGGGTCGCACCAGCCCCACCAGGACTCCACGCCCTGCGTGCCCGTGTGGACCAGGCTGGTCTTACCGCAGCCGGCTTCGCCCTCGACGAGAACGATCGAGCTGTGCCCTTCACCCGCGTCCGTCAGCCAGCCGGCGAGTGATGCCAGTTGCGAGCCACGGTCGAGCAGCATGCCTCGGATCCTAGGGCGAGCAAGCGGGGCTCACCGGTACGGCGTACCGAGCGGCGCGGTGCCCGCGGCCTTCGCCGTCGCCTCGTCGACGAGCTCCGTCGCGACCAGCTCCTCGCGGCCGCCGCCACCCGAGATGCCCAGGGCCAGGATCATCCCGACGCCCGGCGCGTACAGCTTGTACTCCAGGACCTTCGGCGCGATCGTGATGGTGTCGGCGGTGAGGAGCACGTCGTCGAAGTGGCCCAGGGCGACGTCGGCCTGCTGGCCGAGCGCGAGCACCGCCCCGTTGTCCTCTGCCTCGCCCTCGTAGTACTCCTGCCGGTAGCCGAGGCCGACCTCGGGCTCGGCCGGCATGATGACGCCCGGCAGAGCCCCGTCGACGCCGGCCTCGAACGACCCCTCGCGGGTGGCCAGCTTCCCGTCCTCGAACTCCGCGGTCTCCTCTCCCAGGTACCAGACGTTGCCCTCGCCGTCCTGCGCGTACCAGTCGAAGGTGTCCTCGACGAGCTCGCCGTCCTCGGTCACGGTGTCGCGCACGACCCGGGCCACGACCCCGTTGGCGATCTCGCGGGTCTCGGTGGTCACGGTGACCACGACCCTCATGCTCGCTCCGGTCTCGTCGGTCTCCTGGTAGGTCCACTGCCGACGTGGCTCGAGGGGGAAGTACGGGTTGTCGGACCCGGCGGTGAAGTCGGCAGGGTCGAGGTCGACCGGGTCGGCCCCCTGCGGCAGGCCTGCCGCGCTCGGCGCCGAGGTGGGACTGCCGTCGTCGCCGTCGCCGTCGCCGTCGCCGTCGTCGCT
>JBAZRQ010000170.1:0-1916 GCA_041662925.1 Nocardioides sp.
GCCGAGCCGGCGCAGATCTCCCACAAATGGCGCCGAGTCGGCGCAGATCTCCCAGCACGCGGGAGATCTGCGCCGACTCGGCGGTTGGGAACAGTCAGCTGTAGAGGCGGTCCAGGACGTCGGAGTACTTCTGGTTGACGACGCGGCGCTTGAGCTTGAGGGTCGGGGTGAGCTCCTCGGACTCGGCGGTCCACTCGACGGGGAGCAGCTCGAAGGCCTTGACCTGCTCGGGGCGGGAGAGACGCTCGTTGGCGGCGTCGACGGTGGCCTGGGCCATGCTCAGGATCGCCGGGTGCTGGGCCAGCTCGGCCAGGTCGGCGTACTCCACGCCGAGCTTCTCCGCGACGATCGGCGCGATCTCCGCGTCGAGGGTCATGATCGCGACGACGTAGGGACGCCCGTCGCCGATCGCCATCGCGTGGCCGATGATCGGCGACTCCTTGAGGTAGTTCTCGATGTTGGACGGCGCGATGTTCTTGCCCGCGGAGGTGATGATCAGCTCCTTCTTGCGGTCGATGATCGCGAAGAAGCCGTCGTCGTCCAGGGTGCCGATGTCGCCGGTGTGCACCCAGCCGTCCGCGTCGATCAGGTTGCGGGTGGCCTGCTCCTGGCGGTGGTAGCCCGGGGTGATGACCGGTCCGCGGACCAGGACCTCGCCGTCGTCGTCGAGGCGCACCTCGATGCCCGGCGTCGCCCGGCCGACCGATCCGAGCCGGAAGTTGCCCGGGCCGTTGGCCGTGATCGCCCCGCAGGTCTCGGTCATCCCGTAGACGTCGTAGACCGCGAGGCCGAGGCCGGCCATGAACTTCGCGACCTCCAGCGGCATGGGGGCGGCGGCGGAGCCGGCCCAGGTGACCCGGTCGAGGCCGAGCAGCAGCTTGAGGAAGCCGAGGATCGCCTCGTCGGCCTCGCGGTAGGCCGCCTCGATCTCCGGCGTCATCTCCTTGCCCACCTCGGTCGCCTGGACCCAGGCGAGGCCGGCGGCCATCGACCGCTCGACCATGGCGACGTTGTCGGGGTTGGGGTCGGCGGCGAGCTTGGCGGAGATGCCGGTCTTGATCTTCTCCCACACCCGGGGTACGCCGAAGAACGCCGTCGGGCGGACCTCGCCGAGTGCGGCGAGGAGCTCCGACGGGTCACCGATCGCGTGCATGTGGCTGCCCTGGATCTGCGGGCCGTAGAGCCCGAGGACCCGCTCGGCGATGTGCGCCAGGGGCAGGTAGCTGACCGCGATCTGCGGGTCGTGGAGGCCGGCGGCCTCGAGCGTGCTCAGCGCCTCGTAGAGGACGTTGTGGTGCGTGAGGACGACGCCCTTGGGGTTGCCGGTCGTGCCGGACGTGTAGAGGATCGTCGCCGGCGTCTCGGGCTTGACCTGCGCCGCGCGGGCCTCGAGCTCCGCGGCGAGCTCGGCCCGCTTGGAGGAGCCGAGGGCGACCAGGTCGTCCCAGCTGAGGAACTTGTCACCCTCGGGAACGGCGGAGGCGTCGATGACCACGACGGTGGAGATGCTGTCGACCTCGTCGAACGCCTTGGCCCAGCGGGTGAGGTGGTCGGCGTTCTCGAGGAACACCGCGGTGGGCCTGGCCTCGCCCGCGACGAAGGCGACCTGGGTCGCCGACAGCGTGTTGTAGATGGACATCGGGGTGGCGGCCGCGTGGACCGCGCCCATGTCGGCGACGTAGTGCTCGGTGCGGTTGGAGGACATGATCGCCACCGTGTCGCCGACGGCCACGCCGCGGGCGACCAGGCCCGCGGCCACGTCGAGGGCGAGCTCACGGGTCTCGGCCCAGGTCAGGGTGCGCCAGCTCTCGCCCTCGGCAGCGCCGTGCCGGTGGGAGTACGCCGGGTCGTCGCCCTTGTCGCGCGCGGTCTCGGCCAGCATGTCGATCAGGGTCCGTCCCCCGACCTGGGCCTCG
>JBAZRQ010000170.1:1926-4136 GCA_041662925.1 Nocardioides sp.
GGGCTCGCTCCGCGAGAACGTCATTGTTCTGGGTCATCAATAGCTCCTGGGCAGGTTGAGCATCTGGGTTCCGATGTGGGCGAGGATGAGCTCCTCGGCCACGGGGATGTTCTTGCCGATCCGGCTGTCCCGGAACAGCCTCTCGATCGGGTACTCCTTCGAATAGGCCATGCCGCCGAACGTCTGGAATGCCTGGTTGGCGGCTTCCCAGGCGACTTGGGCTCCGGTCAGTTTGGCCACGTTGGTCTCGTTGCCACAAGGGCGTCCTTGGTCGAAGAGCCACGCGGCCTTGTAGGTCATCAGCCGAGCCAGCTCGGTCTTGGCCTTCAGCTGGGCCAGGGGGAACTGGATCGCCTGGTTGGCGCCGATCGGCCGGCCGAACACCTCGCGCTGGGTGGCGTAGTCCGCCGCGAGGCGGAGCGCGACCTCGGCCGCGCCGACGCCGCCGGCAGCCGCGAGGATCCGCTCGGGGTTGAGCACGTCCCACAGCACGGGGAAGCCGTTGTCGACCTCGCCGACGACCTGGGAGGCCGGGACCCGCACGTCGTCGAGGAAGACCTGGCTCGACGTGACGACGTTGCCGCCCATCTTGGGGATCGGCGTGTAGGTCAGGGTGCCGTCGGCGAGCGCCTGCCTGACGTCGACCAGCAGGAGCGTGAAGCCCGACGTGCGCGGCCGGGCCTCCTCGAGCGGTGTCGTGCGGGTGACGACCAGCATCCAGTCGGCGTTCTCGACGCCGGAGATCCAGGTCTTCTGCCCCTTGATCACGAAGTCGTCGCCGTCGCGGCGGGCCGACGTACGGATGGCGATCGCGTTGCTGCCGGCGTCGGGCTCGGTGAGGGCCAGGCAGAACTGCACCTCGCCCGTGGCGACGCCCGGCAGGATCGACCGCTTCTGCTCGTCGGTGCCGTGTCGCGACAGGGTCATCGCGCCGAACCCGGGGGTCAGGATGTAGAGGAAGATCCCGGCCGTGCCGCCCGACGCCGCGAGGGTCTCGCAGGCGACGGCCAGCTCGAGCATGCCGGCCCCACCGCCGCCGTACTCCTCCGGCACGGCGAGCCCGATCCAGCCCCCGGCGGCCAGGTCCTGCCACGCCTCGGTGGGGAACCGGTGTTCCTCCTCGCAGGCCGACCAGTAGTGGTGGTCGTACTTGGCGGCGATCGCCGCCACGCCGTCGCGTACGGCCACGGCCGACTCGGGGAGGTCGAAGTCCACGTCAGATACCCAGGCTCCGGCCGATGATCTCCTTCTGGATCTCCGTCGTGCCGCCGTAGATCGTCTGGATCCGGCTGTCGACGTAGGCCTTGGAGATGGGGTACTCCGACATGTAGCCGTAGCCGCCGTGGAGCTGGACGCCCTGGTCGACGATCTTCTTCTGGAGCTCGGTGGTCCACCACTTGGCCATCGATGCCAGCGTGGTGTCGACCTCGCCGGCGTTGAGCTTGGTCACGCAGTCGTTGACGAAGACCCGGGCGATGTGGACCTCGGTGGCCATCTCGGCGAGCAGGAACCGGTTGTGCTGGAACTTGCCGATCGGCCGGCCGAAGGCCTCGCGCTCCTTGGCGTAGCTCAGGCACAGCTCGAGCACGTGCTCGCACGCGGCGACGGCGATGGCGGCGATCGAGATCCGCTCCTGGGGCAGGTTGACCATCAGCGAGATGAAGCCGGAGCCCTCCTCGCCGAGGAGGTTGGTCTTGGGCACCGCGACGTTGTCGAAGAACAGCTCGGAGGTGTCCTGGGCCTTGAGGCCCATCTTGTCGAGGTTGCGGCCGCGCTCGAAGCCCTCCATGCCGCGCTCGACCACCAGCAGGCTGATGCCCTGGTGACCGGCGTCGGGGTTGGTGCGGGCCACGACGATCACCAGGTCGGACATGATCCCGTTGCTGATGAACGTCTTGGAGCCGTTGACGACGTAGTGGTCACCCTTGTCGACCGCGGTCGTGCGGATGCCCTGGAGGTCGGAGCCGGCGCCCGGTTCGGTCATCGCGATCGCCGAGATCAGCTCGCCGCTCACCAGGCCGGGGAGCCAGCGCTGCTTCTGCTCCTCGGTCCCGAGCTGGCTGATGTAGGGGACGATGATGTCGGTGTGCACGGGGAAGCCGAGCCCGCTGGCCCCCACCTTGCTGATCTCCTCGGCGATGATCATGTTGTAGCGGAAGTCCTTGATGCCGGCGCCGCCGTACTCCTCGTCGACGTCGAAGCAGAGCAGC
>JBAZRQ010000170.1:4146-5383 GCA_041662925.1 Nocardioides sp.
TTCTCCCACTGTGCGTGGTGCGGGACGACCTCCTTCTCCATGAACGACCGCACGGTGGAGCGGAAGTCCTCGTGCTCCTGCTCGTAGATGGAAGGGGTCTGCATGGGGGCCTCCGTGGTGGTGGTGGGGTATCAGCGCAACTGTGACAGCAAGACTGTCACGATTCAAGGGAATGGTTCCACACCACGAGCCGTGCTCACGGGGTGGGCACGTTCTGTGAGCCCCGGCCCTGGATCCCGGGGGCGTCGGTGGTGCAGCGGCGGCGCAGGTCGAGCGGGATGTCCTCGAGGTCCGAGGGGTCGCGCTGGTCGTCGGTGTAGATGCAGTTCTCGAGCACCTTCGGCACCAGCAGCACGTGCCCGGTGCCGTCGCGGGTGCTGCCGGCCATCGCCTCGACCTGGCGGGGCACCCAGTCGAGCCAGACGTGCAGCCCCGGCAGGTGGGCCTGCGACATCTCCATCAAGGGAGTCATCGCGTCGAGCAGCGAGGAGAGCACGGGAGCGGTGCCGTGCCACAGGTCGCTGACCAGGGGGAGCAGGGTCGAGCCGTCGTCGATCAGGCGCCGGATGGTGGGGTCGGCGCGGCGCAGCTCCTCGGACACGAGCGCGAGGTCGCGTGCGAAGCGCCGCAGCTCTCCCTCCTTGGCGACACCGGTGCGCAGCGGGACCTGCCCGTCGACCACGAGGGAGGTCAGGTCGGGCTCGAGCTGCTGCAACAGGGCGAAGGTGCGTTCGAGCTCCACGGTGGTCGCGCGCAGGTCGGCCGACCCGTCGCCGAAGGCGAGGTCGGCCTCGCGCGCGATCGTCCGCAGGTCTCGTACGTCGATCCGCGCGAGGAGGTCCTGGGTGTCGGCGATGACGGTGTGGATCGGCAGCGGGACGCTGGTCTCGGACGCCGCCACCGTGGTGCCCTCCTCCAGCCACGGCCCGGAGTCGGTGCGGGGCCGGATGTCGAGGTACTGCTCCCCTACCGCCGACAGGTTGCGCACCAGGAAGTCGCTGTCGCGCGGCACCCGCACGCCCTCGTCGATGGCGATCGTGGCGACCACGCCCTCGTCGTCGAGCCCCACGTCGGTGACGGCGCCGATCCGCTGGCCGCGGTAGTTGACCGTCGACTTCTCGTGCAGGCCGGCCGCCTCCGGGAGGTGGACCCGCACCTCGTAGGGGTCGCGGAAGAGCCCGCCGCCGACCACGATGTCGGCGACGTAGACGGTGCCACCGACGAGGATCGCCAGGAG
>JBAZRQ010000171.1:0-5382 GCA_041662925.1 Nocardioides sp.
ACCCCATCAGCAGCCGAGAAGAGGAACCACCCGTGAGCGTCTCCGTCCGTGTCCCCACCATCCTGCGCACCTACACCGGCGGCGAGTCCGAGGTCACCGCGTCCGGGTCCAACCTGGCCGAGGTGCTCGACGACCTGGACTCGAGCTACGCCGGCATCAAGGGGCGGATCCTCGACGACACCGGAGCGCTGCGCCGCTTCGTCAACGTCTACGTCGGCAACGACGACGTGCGCTTCCTCGACGACCTCGCGACCCCGACCCCCGACGGCACGCAGATCTCGGTGATCCCGGCCGTCGCCGGAGGTTGCTGACCGCCACCGGGGCGACCGCGAGGCCGCCGGTAATGTGCTCCGAGCCCGACCCGTACCCCGAGGAGCACGAGTGACCACCAGCCCCGCCGTCGACCTCTATCTCGACGTGATGGCCAAG
The DNA here is from genome assembly GCA_041662925.1 of Nocardioides sp. Classification (GTDB taxonomy): domain Bacteria; phylum Actinomycetota; class Actinomycetes; order Propionibacteriales; family Nocardioidaceae; genus Nocardioides. The sequence continues at coordinate 430 of JBAZRQ010000171.1, forward strand.
ATGCTGACCCGCTACGGGTTCGAGGGTCGCAACGTGACCGTCAAGCTCCCGGCCCGCTCCTACGAGTCCTACCTCTGGGACCTCGTGCGGGGGACGATGAAGGGCCGCGACGTCCGGATGGTCGAGGCCGCGGAGTTCGACCACGAGGCCCGCGAGGTCGGCCGCGACTGGCCGGCCGACGCCGAGACGATGATCGGGATGAAGCGCCTGGCCAACGTGCGGGCCTGCGTCGAGAGCGTGCTCGCCGACGGCGTGCCCGGCGACCTGATCGAGACCGGCGCCTGGCGCGGCGGCTCCACCATCTACATGCGCGCGATCCTCAAGGCCCACGGCGACACCGACCGCACGGTGTGGGTGGCCGACTCGTTCCAGGGCCTGCCGGAGTACGACGGTCGCTACGAGGCCGACGCCGGCGACCAGCACCACACGCGTGACGAGCTCGCGATCTCGGTCGAGAGCGTCGAGGAGAACTTCCGCCGCTACGACCTGCTCGACGACCAGGTCAAGTTCCTCGTCGGCTGGTTCAGCGACACCCTGCCGACCGCCCCGATCGAGCGGCTCGCGGTGCTGCGCCTCGACGGCGACATGTACTCCTCGACGATGGACGCGCTCGACGCGCTCTACGACAAGGTCTCGCCCGGCGGCTACGTGATCGTCGACGACTACGGCGCGGTGCCGGCGTGCGCGCAGGCGATCCACGACTTCCGGGACGCGCGGGGCATCACCGACCCGATCGAGGAGATCGACTGGGCCGGCGTGTTCTGGAGGAAGTCGTGAGCGAGAGCAGCGAGGGCTACCTCCGGCTCGAGCAGGAGCTGAAGGTCTCCCGGCGCTGGGGGCGGCGGGCGGTCAAGGACATGCACGCCGTGATGCTCAAGGACCTGCGGGCCGCCGAGGGGCGGGCTCGCCGCGCGGAACGTCGTACGGCCGAGGCGCGCAAGCGCGCCAAGCGCGCCGAGCAGCGTGCCGTCCGCGCCGAGCGCGAGCTCGCCGAGCTGCGGCAGAGCGCGACCTGGCGTGCGGGGCGGGCGCTGCTCGCGGTCCCGTCCCGGCTCAAGCGCCGCTAGCGCTGGCGCCCGCGGCTCGACACAATTGGTGCTGACGTCCGAAACCGGGGGGACATATGACGACCGCACCGCAGGTGCTGCTGGTGACCGACCGCGCCCACGAGGACGGTGAGCCCGGCCACGAGGTGCTCGACCAGGCCCTCGCCGACCGCGGGATCAGCAGCCGCTGGGCGGTCTGGGACGACCCGTTCGTCGACTGGAGCGAGGCCAAGATCGTGGCCGTCCGCTCGACCTGGGACTACGACACCCGGCTCCAGGACTTCCTCGGCTGGGCCAACGCGATCGGGCCGACTCTGCTCCACGGGGTCGAGGTCTTCCGCTGGAACACCGACAAGTCCTACCTCCTGGACCTCGTCCAGCTCAGCAACGTGCCGGTCATCCCGACCGCCCTGGCCGACAACCCGGTCAACCTGCGGGCCGCGATCGGCCGGGTCCAGCCCGCGGTGGTCAAGCCGCGCGTGGGGGCGGGCGGCCGCGGCATCGTCGTGGTCTACGACTCCGAGACGTGGCTGCCGGTCGACAAGGGCCCGTGGGTGGTCCAGCCGCTGGTCGAGTCGGTCATGACCACCGGCGAGGAGTCCGTGTTCGTCATCGACGGCCACCCGGTCAGCCAGCTGCGCAAGGTGGCCGGCAAAAAGGACTTCCGCGTGCACGAGGAGTACGGCGGCACGTCGTACAACACCCCCCTGATGCACGACACCGCGCTGCTGGCCGCCGAAGCGGTGGCAGCTACGACCGAGATCCTGCGCTGCGAGATCGTCTACGCGCGCGTCGACATGATGCGCCTCGACGGCCGGCTCGTGGTGAGCGAGGTCGAGGTCACCGAGCCCGGCCTCTACCTCGACCTGATGCCCGAGAACGCCGTCCTGTTCGCCGACGCGATCGCGGCCCGGCTCTAGCTCTTTGCGACCCCGCTGAGGGGTAGTCCCTCACGGGAGAGTGAATAAGAGGGCTCTTAATCGCTCAGTGGTGAGGGACTACCCGCACGGAACGATCCTGCGGGGCGCTCCCAGGCGCCTGAACTCATCGTTTGCACTCGCCTTGCCCGAGTGCTAAACATGACGTTGGCACTCTCCTCGTGAGAGTGACAACATCCCCGGTCCGGGGAGCTGAGGTCCGAAGCGTCGGCGAGAAGGGTTCGCCGAGTCAGCCTGGCCGTCCGTCGCGGGCAGCGAACCGGACCGTCCACAGTTCTGAATGCGAAGGATCGCAGCAGTTATGTCGAAGCTCATCGCTTTCAACGAGGAGGCCCGGCGCGGTCTCGAGCGTGGCATGAACACGCTCGCAGACGCCGTCAAGGTCACCCTCGGTCCCAAGGGTCGCAACGTCGTGCTCGAGAAGAAGTGGGGTGCCCCCACCATCACCAACGACGGTGTGAGCATCGCCAAGGAGATCGAGCTGGAGGACCCGTTCGAGAAGATCGGCGCCGAGCTCGTCAAGGAGGTCGCCAAGAAGACCGACGACGTGGCCGGTGACGGCACCACGACGGCCACGGTCCTCGCTCAGGCGATGGTCCGCGAGGGTCTGCGCAACGTCGCCGCGGGTGCCAACCCGATGGGCCTCAAGCGCGGCATCGAGGCGGCCGTCGACGCCGTGTCGGAGCAGCTGTCCAGCATGGCCGTCGAGATCGAGACGAAGGCGCAGATCGCGTCGACCGCGTCGATCTCCGCCGCTGACCCCGTCGTCGGCGAGATCATCGCCGAGGCGATGGACAAGGTCGGCAAGGAAGGCGTCATCACGGTCGAGGAGTCGAACACGTTCGGCCTCGACCTCGAGCTGACCGAGGGCATGCGGTTCGACAAGGGCTACATCTCGGCCTACTTCGTCACCGACCCCGAGCGCATGGAGACCGTGCTCGAGGACCCCTACGTGCTCATCGCCAACCAGAAGATCTCCAGCGTCAAGGACCTGCTGCCGCTCCTCGAGAAGGTCATGCAGTCCGGCAAGCCGCTGCTGATCCTGTCCGAGGACGTCGACGGCGAGGCCCTGTCCACGCTGGTCGTCAACAAGATCCGTGGCACCTTCAAGTCCGTCGCCGTCAAGGCGCCGGGCTTCGGCGACCGCCGCAAGGCCATGCTGCAGGACATCGCGATCCTGACCGGCGGCCAGGTCATCTCGGAGGAGGTCGGCCTCAAGCTCGAGTCGACCGGCATCGAGATGCTCGGCCAGGCCCGCAAGGTCGTCATCACCAAGGACGAGACCACCATCGTCGAGGGTGCCGGTGACGCCGACCAGATCGCCGGTCGGGTCAACCAGATCCGCGCCGAGATCGAGAAGTCGGACTCCGACTACGACCGCGAGAAGCTGCAGGAGCGCCTGGCCAAGCTGGCCGGCGGTGTCGCGGTGATCAAGGTCGGCGCGGCCACCGAGGTCGAGCTCAAGGAGCGCAAGCACCGCATCGAGGACGCCGTTCGCAACGCGAAGGCGGCCGTCGAAGAGGGCATCGTCGCCGGTGGCGGCGTGGCGCTCGTGCAGGCTGCGGTCGTCGCGTTCGACAAGCTGGACCTGACGGGCGACGAGGCGACCGGTGCCAACATCGTGCGCGTCGCGACCGAGGCCCCGCTCAAGCAGATCGCGATCAACGCCGGCCTCGAGGGCGGCGTCGTGTCCGAGAAGGTGCGCAACCTGCCTTCGGGCCAGGGTCTCAACGCGGCCACGGGCGAGTACGTCGACATGATCGCCGCGGGCATCATCGACCCGGCGAAGGTCACGCGCTCCGCCCTGCAGAACGCCGCCTCCATCGCGGCGCTGTTCCTCACCACCGAGGCCGTCGTGGCCGACAAGCCGGAGAAGGCGGCGCCCATGGGCGGCGACCCGACCGGCGGCATGGGTGGCATGGACTTCTGATCGGAGCCCGGATCGGCCTGACGGCCGACCGCGAACCGTGAGGTTCCGGGCGTAGTGAAGAAGTCCATTCAACATGGACTTCTGATCGGAGCCTCACCCCGCACCACACGCTGACCCGCCCGAAACTTTCGGGCGGGTCAGCGTCATTTTGTGGTGAGTTTCGGGCGGGTCAGCGAGTGACGGCGAACAGGCCGTGGGCGCCGCGCTCGGCGTCGACCATCACGTGCGAGACGAACGGGTAGCTGCCGGGCTCGTCGAAGGTCAGCTCCACGAACCCTCCCTGGGACGCCGCGAGCGCCAGGGACTGGCTGCCGCCGGCGGAGCCGGGGCGCAGCAGCCACGCCCCCTCGGCGTACGCCGCGTCGAACTGGCCGCCGACGACGTGGAACGACGTGGCCCGGCTGGGGCCGGCGTCGAGCACCCAGATCCGCACCCGTTCGCCCACCCGGGCGCGGAGCGGGCGGTGGTCGTACTGGTTGGCGTAGCCGTTGAAGACCACGTGGTCGGGGGTCTCGGCGTTGACCTTGTCGACGTCCACCTCGCCGCCGTCCGGCCCGAGGTACAGCTCCGACTGGAGCAGCACGTAGGAGCGGTCCACGGGGGGCAGGCCCGGCGGGTCGATCACGACGGCGCCGAACAGCCCGTTGGCGATGTGGGCCGACATCGGCATCGTCGAGCAGTGGTACATCCAGATCCCGGCCCGGGTCGCCGTGAACCGGTAGACCAGGCGGCCCCCCGGCGGGATCGTGCGCATCACCCGGTCGGGGGCGCGCGAACCGGCGTGGAAGTCGATGGAGTGCCCCACGGACGCCTCGTTGACCAGCGTGATCACGAAGCGGTCGCCGACCTTGCCGTGGAGGGTGGGGCCGGGCACCGTGCCGTCGAAGGTCCACGACATCTGGGTGACCCCGGGGGCCACCTCGCGCTCGGTGTCGCGCACCGTGATCGTGCGCCGGTGCACCCGCCCGGGAGGTACGCCGGGCAGCCGGGCGTCGTACGCAGCGAACCCGGGTCCCGGGGTGTCCGCTTGACCGCTGCC
>JBAZRQ010000172.1:0-5376 GCA_041662925.1 Nocardioides sp.
AGTCGCGGCCGAGGGGATGCATCGGCACCAGCCCCATGCCGACCTCGTTGCTGACCACGATCCACTCCGCAGGGCTGACAGCACACGCTGTGGCGACGAGATCGGCTGCCGTCTCGATCTGCTCGGCAGAGTCGCCGCGTTCGAGCAGGTTGGAGACCCACAGCGAGAGGCAGTCGATGATGCCGGCGGACTCCGCCCCGAGCCCGGCGATCGCCAGCTCGAGGTCCAGGGGTGTCTCGATGGTCGCCCAGTCGACTGGACGCTCGGCCCGGTGCAGCCGGATCCGATCCGCCATCTCCCCGTCGCGAGCTTGGGCGGTCGCGACGAAGGTGACGTCGCGACCGCTCGCCTCCGCCATCAGTACGGCGCGAGCGGACTTGCCGCTGCGGGCTCCGCCGGTCAGGAAGGTCAGTGCCATCAGGTGGATCTCCTCGTGTCTGGAACGCGGATCAAGACTCGGCCGAGTCGGAGGTCTGCCCACCAGAGCAGCACCAGCGCTCCGATCAGTGCCCACTCGGTCCTGCTGGTCAGCTCCCGCGCCCTGGCGATGTCGGCTGCCTCAGGGCGTGGGCCGTCCCCGAGTCGTGGCCGGTCCTCGTGGCGTCCGCCGTACTGCAGCGGACCGCCGAGCTCACGACCGAGAGCGGCGGCGACCGCAGTCTCTGCCACTCCGGAGTTGGGGGAGGGGTGCCGGTGGGCATCGCGTCGTACCAAGGCACGCACTGTCCCCGCCCGGGCCGGCGCTGCAGCCATGACGAGCAGAGTGAAGAGCCTGGCCGGGACCCAGTTGGCGACGTCGTCGAGCCGGGCTGCGGCCCAGCCGAAGCTCTCGTAGCGGTCGTTGTGGTGACCGACCATGGCGTCCATGGTGTTGATCGCCCGGTGCACCATCACCCCACGGGAGCCGACGACCAATCCCCAGAATGCGGGGGCGACCACGGCGTCCACGGAGTTCTCCGCCAGGGACTCGACCACGGCAGCAGCGATCCCCGGTCCGTCGAGATGGCTCGGGTCGCGGCCGACCAGCGAAGGCAGGGCGAGGCGGGCGACTGCCAGATCATCGGTGAGCAACGGCGTCTCGATCAGACCTGCCGCACGGCGTAGCTCACGGCCAGCAGCGCAGATGGCCACTGCCAGGGTCGTGGACCGGATCGTCCCGCCAGCCAACCCGCCGATCGCCATACCGGCGAGCGCATGGCGCACCCCGGCGGAGCGGTCGTCGGCGTACCCGATGGTCTCCACCTGGTGCATCGCGCTCCCGAACCAGCCCACCGGGTGCCAGCGATCCGGCGGCTCCGGCAAGGCCTTCTGCAGGAGCAACCCACCAGCGACACCGAGCGCGCGACGCCCCAGCCGGCTCATCGAGCACGTCCCGGATGAGCAGCCAGGCCTTGGTGTACGGCGGCATGCGTGGCCATGGCCAACCGGTGGCCCCAGGTGGACCGCACACCTCCGAATCGCTGCACCGGACCAGCGACGGAGCAGAGCAGCGTGATCGCGTCGCTCGCTGTCCCCGTGCCAGGCACCTGCGCCTCCAGGAGTGCTTGGGTCTTGGCCTCGGTCATGGCGAGCAGTGCCTGCACCATCGCGGCGGGCTCCAGGGCAACCGGCACGTGCGCGACCAGGTTGATCGTGCCCGGCCAGTGGCCATGCCCGGCTTCGGGATCGGCGGCCCAGGTCGGCTTGGTGACCCCGACGGTCGCCCTCACCGACGCCCCCTCGAAGCAGGCATGCTCCGCCCGGGTCACATCGACGGCGGTGAACATGGCGATGCCGGGCCCCGACAGGTCCTGCCCGGCCGCGATCTTCGCCGCGTGCTCGTCGAGGTCGGTCCGCGAGTAGTCGTGCGGCACGCCGATGTTGAGCAGCCAGGCGGGCCTGCTGAAGCCGCCGCCGACCGAGGCCGACGACAGGGCCCGCACCGGTTCCTCGAACCGCCAGAGCAACACGTGTCGGTGATCGGGTCCGGGCGACAGGATGCTGACGTGGTCCGTCATCAGACCCAGCCCGGTGCATCGGAGACCGGAAGAGCCGAGGTCGCGATCTCGTCCAGGGCGACCAGGTCCAGGTGCTCGCCGAGCCACGTCGCCAGGTGGTCGAGGTGTGCATCCACAGCGGCGTGGAAGGGCACTGGCGAGGGCTCATAGCGCCGTCCTCGCGACCGGGCCACCTCGCCCACGAAGGAGTGCCGAAAGGCATCGTCGTCGAAGAGCCCGTGCACGCTGGTCCCGTGCACCGAACCTCGACGGCTGCCCTCGAACGCACGGTCCCACGGCTCTCCGGTCACCGGCCGACCCCACCGGATCTCATAGCCGGAGCCGGTCTGGCGCACGATCTTCGGCGTGGCGAACGTCGTCTCGACGTCCAGCAGGCCCAAACCGGCTACCTGGCCCGCCCCGGACTCGACCGGATCATCGATCCAGCGCCCGAGCATCTGATAGCCGGCGCAGATCCCGAGCACCACCGCCTCGGTGCCGGCCACGGCGTCGGCCAGACCGCGCTCGCGGAGCCAGACCAGGTCGGCGACCGTGGTGCGACTGCCCGGGAGGACCACCAGGTCCGCATCCTCGAGGTCGTCGGGGTGGGTGGCCCAGCGCAGGCTCACCGACGGCTCCATCACCAGCGGGTCGAAGTCGGACGGGTTCGCCAGATGCGGCAGCCGGACGACCGCCACCCGCACCGGCGAGGGCGAGCTGACCGGCCGCGCGGTCGCCGCCAGGTCGAGGCTGTCCTCCAAGCCCAGCATCGGATGGTGCCCCAGATGCGGGAGCACGCCGAGCACGGGCACCCCGGTGCGGTCGGTCAGCTCCGCATGGCCGGGCTCGAGCAGGGAGGGATCCCCCCGGAACTGGTTGAAGACGAACCCGCGCACCAGACGACGCAGGTGGTCTGGCAGCAGCGCCCAGGTTCCGTACGCCGAGGCGAAGGCACCGCCGCGGTCGATATCCACCACCACGATCGCGGGCATGCCGGTCGCGGCGGCGAGTGGCAGATTGACCAGGTCGCGGTCCAGCAGGTTGATCTCCGCTGCTCCGCCAGCGCCTTCCGCGACCACCCATCCGTGCTCGTTGCGCAGCGACGTGAACGCCTCGAGGACCACCCCACGCAGGCTGCGCGCGACCTCCCCGTAGCCGGCCGCGTCAGTGACCGAGACTTCGTCACCGAGCACCACGAGGTGGCTGGTCTGCGTGGCTGACGGCTTGAGCAGGATCGGGTTCATCCGACGGTCCGGTGCCACCCGTGCCGCCAGCGCCTGCATCGCCTGGGCGCGGCCGATCTCGCCGCCGTCGGCAGTGACCGCGGCGTGGTTGGACATGTTCTGCGCCTTGAACGGCACCACGTCACGGCCGGCATCGGACCAGATCCGGCACAGGGCGGAGGCGACGGTTGACTTGCCGGCACCACTGGTGGCACCACAGACCAGCAGGGCGCCACTCAATAGTCGATGCCCTTGCGTGCCCGGATGCCTTGTTCGAAGGCATGCTTGACCTTCACCATCTCGGTGACGGTGTCCGCGACCTCGATGACGGGTTGCGGCATCTCCCGTCCGGTGAGGAAGACGCTGGTGTCCTCGGGCCGGTCGCGGAGGGTCGCGGCGATGTCGTCGGCGTCGATCCAGCCCCAGTTCATCGGATAGCTGACCTCGTCGAGCAGGATCATCCGGTGCTCGCCACGGTTGATCAGGTCCTTGGCGAACGCCCAGGCCGCCACCGCCTTCGCCTGGCTCTCGTCGAGGTCGCTGGACTCCCAGCTGAAGCCGTCGCCGGCGCTGAACCAGTCCACTCCGATCTGACGGCTGATCTTCTCCTCGCCGGTGTGCCAGTTGCCGCTCTTGATGAACTGCACCACCGCGGTCGGCCATCCCCGCGCCACCGAACGCAACACGGTGCCGAACGCCGCAGTCGACTTGCCCTTGCCGTGTCCGGTGTTCACGAGCACCAGCGACGGCGCCGAACGCAGCTCGCGCTTGTCGTAGGGACGTTCGGTACGCGGCTCGGTGTGGTCGCTCATGGGTTGTTCCTTCCGGTTGTGGCAGTACGGCGGGGGAGAACCACGATTTCCCCGTCGAGCTGGTGTACATCGAGTGGGGTGCGATAGACCCGAGTCAGTACGTCGGGGTCCAGCACCTGCGTCGGAGTGCCCACCGCCTCGGTCGAGCCGGCTGCGAGCAGCTGCAGCCGGTCGGCGTACCGGGCGGCGGAGCCGAGATCGTGCATAGCGGCGATCACGCTGATGCCGTCTTGCCGGCGCAGCTCGTCGACCACGCTCAGCACCTCTGCCTGGTGGCCGAGGTCCAGGGCGCTGGTGGGTTCGTCGAGCAGCAGGATCTGGGTCTGCTGGGCCAGGGCGCGGGCAACCACTGCGCGCTGGGCCTCGCCGCCGGAGAGGGAGGTGACGGGTCGGTCGGCGAACTCATCCAGCCGCAGCCTGCCGATCACCTCAGCGGCGATCCGGCGGTCTCGACGGGTCTCGCCGCGCAGCCAGCCCAGGTGGGCGGTGCGACCGAGCAGGACGTACTCGACAACCGACATGCCCTCGGGCAGCAGCGGTGCCTGCGGCATCAGCGCGATCTGGGTGGCCCGGGGGCCGGAGCCGATCTCGAGGGTGCCGGTGTGTCTCAGCACTCCGGCGAGTGCCTTGAGCAGGGTCGACTTGCCGGCGCCGTTGGGCCCGATCACGCCGAGCCACTCGCCGGCCTCCAGATGAAGGTCGATGCCGTGCAGCACCTCGTCGCGGCGAAGTCTGACGCGCAGCCCGGTGGCTTGAAGCCTCATCGGGGTGCACCACGTCGCCACAGCACGAACGCGAAGAAGGGAGCACCGACGAACGCAGTGATCACGCCCACCGGCAGCTCGGCCGGCGCGACCAGGGTGCGCGCACCGACGTCGACGCTGGCCAGGAAGGCGCCACCGAGCACGCCCGCCAGCGGCAGGACCACCCGATAGCTGTGACCGGTCAGCATGCGCACCACGTGCGGCACCACCAGCCCGACGAAAGCGATCAGGCCGCTGACCGACACCGCGGCAGCGGTCATCAAGGTGGCCGCGATGATCACGACCAACCGGGTGCGGGCCGGCTTGAGGCCGAGCGCCTTCGCCTCGTCGTCTCCGAGACGAAGCACATCGAGGTGCCGGGCGTGGGCCAGCAGCACCACTCCGGAGAGTCCGACGTAGGGGAGCAGCAACAGGACCTGGTCCCAGCCGTGGGTGGTGAGCTGCCCGAACAGCCAGCTCAGCGCCTCTCGCGCCCTGGTCTCGTCGAGCCGCTGCAACGCATAGGTCTGGGCTGCCGAGAACAGCGCCGCCATCGCCACGCCGGAGAGCAGCAGGGTGGCGGCCGATGAGAACGAACCGCGGGCGATCAGCGCCGACCCGC
>JBAZRQ010000173.1:0-5323 GCA_041662925.1 Nocardioides sp.
CGACGAGACCGCGCGTCAGGCCCAGGAGGCCGAGGCGGCGGCGCAGCTCAAGCGCGCCGAGGCGGAGCGGGCCGAGCAGCAGGCCGCCGAGGCCCGCCAGGCTCACCACCTCGAGGAGGCGCAGCACGAGGACTCGCTGCGCGAGGCGGACCGCATCGACCCGGACGTCAACCACAAGGCCGACGACTACCAGCCGGGCCGTTCCGGCCCCGTGACCTGACGCCTGCGGGAGGCTCGTTTGCCCGGCTGACACACCCGCGTCGCACAACCTTCACGGGTCCTGAGCAGAAACATCGCCCCGGAAAGTTCGCTTGGGGCAATTGCTTGGTAGTGTCTTACCTGCAACAGGTGCAAGTTCCAGCTGGTCTAACGCCCAAGGAGTTTGTGTCCAACGGCGTTTCTGGTTTGTGGTGTTACCAATCACGGGTCGGAGCGACGTGTCACCGCATCTGATGCGGGTCGCCGAAGTGGCGGCTTTCGTTCCGATAACAGGAGTAACGAGCACATGGCTCAAGGCACCGTGAAGTGGTTCAACGCTGAGAAGGGCTTCGGCTTCATTGCACAGGAGGACGGCGGCGACGACGTTTTCGTGCACTACTCGGCGATCCAGACCCAGGGCTACAAGTCCCTGGACGAAAACCAGAAGGTCGAGTTCGACGTGACCCAGGGTCCCAAGGGTCCCCAGGCTGAGAACGTTCGGGCCGTCTGAGTTCAGACGACTCTCGAGTCTTCGCACGAGGCCTCAACCCGTTTCGGGTTGGGGCCTCGTGGCCATTTCGGGGCATGTCCGGGGCACGTCGGCATGGCCCGTTATGACCAGATGGAAAGCGTTGGTTTGAGCGTAGGCTTGGTGGGGAAGGCTGGACCGGATAGCGCCTACCAACTCGGAGGAGACCTCGTGTACGACCAGTTCGACGTGACGCTCGAGGACGTCGACCTCCTCGGCGAGGTGGAGCTCACCACGAACCTGATCATCGCGGCGAGTGAGTCCGAGGCCCACCTCTCGCCCGAGGAGATCGACCTGATCCTCGGCGTCGTCCCGCCGCAGCCCCGTCGCGAGGCCTGATCGGCCCCGGCTCCCACCCCGCTCCCACCCACACCCGCCGCGCAGCTGCCGGCGGGTTTCTCTTTGCCCTTGCATTTATACCGTAGGGGGGTATGGTGTTGGCATGGCGACGGAGCACCAGCACGGCTACATCCACCGCAAGGACGACTACCTCAAGCGGCTGCGCCGGATCGAGGGCCAGGCCCGCGGGCTGCAGCGGATGGTCGAGGAGGAGAAGTACTGCATCGACATCCTCACCCAGGTGTCCGCCATGACCAAGGCTCTCCAGGCGGTCTCGATCGGCCTGCTGGACGAGCACATGCACCACTGCGTGCTCGACGCCGCCCGGGAGGGCGACGCCGAAGGGCACGAGAAGGTGGCCGAAGCGGTCGAGGCGATCGCCCGACTGGTCCGGTCCTGACCCACCATCACCGAGAGGCACACACCATGAGCGAAGTCAGCACCTGGAACGTCACCGGCATGACCTGCGGCCACTGCGCCGCGTCGGTCGCCGAGGAGATCGGCGAGATCGACGGTGTCGAGAACGTCGAGGTCTCCTTCGAGGCGGGGGAGGCCGTGGTCACCAGCGCCGCCCCGCTCGACCGCGCGGCCGTGGAGGCGGCCGTCGCCGAGGCGGGCTACGCGCTCGCCTGAGCCATGAGTACGACGCAGCGCGTCCTCGGCTTCGTCGCCGGCCTGGTGGCGGTCTTCGCCCTCGGGCTCGGGCTCGGCCAGCTCGTGGACCTCGAGGAGCCCGCCCCGACCGACCAGCACGAGATGGAGATGCCCGATGACGACGAGTGAGGTCGAGCTCGCGATCACTGGCATGACCTGCGCGTCGTGTGCCAACCGGATCGAGCGCAAGCTCAACAAGCTCGAGGGTGTCACCGCGAGCGTCAACTACGCCACCGAGAAGGCCAAGGTCGCCTACCCCGACTCGGTGACCACTGCCGACCTGCTGTCGACGGTGGAGGCGGCCGGCTACCGCGCCGCCGTACCGTCGGCCGCGCCGGTCGCCGGTGCCGAAGGGGCGCCCGAGGGTGACCCCGAGCTCGACGCCCTGCGGCAGCGTCTGGTGGTCTCCGCCGTGCTGGCGGTGCCGGTCATCGCGATGTCGATGGTCTCGCCCCTGCAGTTCGAGCACTGGCAGTGGGCCTCGCTGACCCTCGCCGCGCCGGTCGCGGTCTGGGGCGCCTGGCCCTTCCACCGCGCCGCCTGGGCCAACGCCAGGCACGGCGCGACCACGATGGACACCCTGGTGTCGGTCGGGGTGCTCGCCGCCTTCGGGTGGTCGCTCGTCGCCCTCTTCTGGGGTACGGCGGGCGACCCGGGCATGAGCCACCCGTTCCGGTTCACCGTCGACCGCACCAGCGGCCTCGACAACATCTACCTCGAGGTCGCCGCGGGCGTCACGACCTTCCTGCTGGCCGGGCGCTGGTTCGAGAAGCGCTCCAAGCGCCGTGCCGGGGCTGCGCTCCGGGCGCTGATGGACCTCGGAGCCAAGGACGTGGCCGTGCTCCGCGACGGCCCTGAAGGGGTCGAGACCCGCGTGCCCGCCGGGTCACTCGCGGTGGGCGACCTGTTCGTCGTACGGCCGGGGGAGAAGATCGCCACCGACGGCGTGGTCGAGTCCGGCCACTCGGCCGTCGACGCGTCCATGCTCACCGGTGAGCCGGTCCCGGTGGAGGTGGGCCCCGGCTCGACCGTCACGGGCGCGACGGTCAACGCCAGCGGCCGGCTCGTGGTGCGCGCGACCAGGGTCGGCGCCGACACCCAGCTGGCGCAGATGGCGCGGCTGGTCGAGGAGGCCCAGAACGGCAAGGCCCAGGTGCAGCGCCTGGCCGACCGGATCTCCGGCTTCTTCGTGCCCGTCGTCATCGCGCTCTCGGTCGGCACGCTCGGGTTCTGGCTCGGCGGTGGCGCCGACGCGTCGGTGGCGTTCACCGCCGCGGTCGCCGTCCTGATCATCGCCTGCCCGTGCGCCCTCGGCCTGGCCACGCCGACCGCGTTGATGGTCGGCACCGGGCGCGGCGCGCAGCTCGGCATCGTGATCCGCGGCCCCGAGGTCCTCGAGTCGACCCGCGCCGTCGACACCGTGGTGCTCGACAAGACCGGCACCGTCACCACCGGCCGGATGTCGCTGGTCGAGACCGTGGCCGCCGACGGCGAGTCCGTCGACGAGGTACGGCGCACGGCCGGCGCCGTCGAGGCCGGCTCCGAGCACCCCATCGCCCGCGCGATCGCCGAGGCGTCCTCGGGCGAGGCGGTCACCGGCTTCCGCAACCTCGAGGGGCTCGGTGTCCGCGGGACCGTGGGTGGTCGCGAGGTGCTGGTCGGCCGCCCCGGGCTGCTGGAGCGCGAGGGCCTGCCCCTCGGTGCCGAGCTGCTCGCCGCGGTCGACCGTGCCGAGGAGGCAGGGCGCACGGCCGTGGCGGTGGGCTGGGACGGCCGGGCCCGCGGGGTCGTCGTCGTCTCCGACACCTTGAAGCCGACGTCGGCCGAGGCGGTCGTCGCGCTGCGCGGTCTCGGGCTGACCCCGGTGCTGCTCACCGGTGACAACGAACGTGCGGCGCGGGCCGTGGCCGCCGAGGTCGGCATCGAGCGCGTCGTGGCCGAGGTGCTGCCCGCCGACAAGGTCGACGTGGTCAAGCAGCTCCAGGCCGAGGGCCGGGTCGTCGCGATGATCGGCGACGGCGTCAACGACGCCGCCGCGCTCGCGCAGGCCGACCTGGGCATCGCCATGGGTACCGGCACCGACGTGGCCATCGAGGCCAGCGACCTCACGCTCGTCCGCGGCGACCTCCGGGTCGCGGCCGACGCCGTACGGCTGGCGCGGCGCACCCTGGCCACGATCAAGGGCAACCTCTTCTGGGCGTTCGCCTACAACGTGGCTGCGCTGCCGCTGGCCGCCGCCGGCCTGCTCAACCCGATGCTCGCCGGTGCCGCCATGGCCCTCTCCTCGGTCTTCGTCGTCTCCAACAGCCAGCGCCTGCGCCGCTTCTCCTGAGCGCCCGACTTCCCGGCAAAGTGGTCAGCAGGTGGCGAAGAGGACGGGGCCGTTGCTGAGGTCGGAGAGCACGTAGGAGCCCTCGACGGTCTCGAGCTCCATGGTCATGACCCGGCCGTCGGCCTCGACCCGGCCGAGGGTGAAGCGGTCGGAGAAGTCGCCGCCCTGGCCGGGGGCGGGACCGGCGGCGAGTACGGCGCGCGAGTCGGCGTTGGCGCGCGCCTGGTCGTCGTTCTCGAAGGCGAGCGCCAGCCGCAGGTCGAGGCCGGGCTGCACCGACAGCGCGAACGCCGTGAACGGGTTGACGTCGCCGGCCTCCTGCACGAGCCGGTCGGCCTGGGCCTGGTCGTCGGAGTCGGCCTGGCCCATCGAGAGCGCCGCGCACGCGTGGTCGCCGGTGTAGATGCTGGCCGACAGCGGCTCGCCCGAGGCGTCGACCACCTCGTCGAGCCCGCTTGCGGACTCTCCGTCGCCGATCGCGTCGTCGATCGCGTCCTCGAGGTACTCCACCGTGTCGCTGGTGAAGATCAGCGAGTCCTCCTCGTCGAGCGCGATGTAGCCGAGCTCGGGGGTGACCCCGCCGATCCGGCCGAGCACCTCGGACCCGCCCATCCACACGCCGGCCTCGTCGTCCGGCTCGGTGTAGCCCAGCGTGCTCAGCTGTGCCGCCAGGTTGTCCCAGTCGGTCGACTCCGGGAGGTGCATCATCACGACCGCCCCCGCCTCGGATTGGCTGAACAGCTCCCAGTCGACCGACGCCGGCGAGAAGCCGAACCGGACGTGCATGACCTGCGCCGACTCCGGCAGCGCCGAGGCCGAGGTGAGGTCGGCGTCGTACCCCTCTCCGAGGAAGTCGGCCACGTCGCCCTGCGGGGTCTCGGCGTCGAGGTCGACCCCCAGCTCGTCACGTACGGCGGCCCAGTCGGTCCACGAGAAGCGCTGACCGTCCCCCGGTGCCAGTGCCATCGCCCGCTGCAGGTCGGTGCGGTGCGCGTCGCGCCACCAGCGGACGCCGACGACGGCGGCCACTGCGACGAGGGCCATGGCGACCACGAGGATCCCGATGTTCGTCACACGTTTACGGTTCACGGTGGCGCCGGTCTCCTGTCGTGGCCAAGGTGGTGTGAGACTAGCCGTCGTGCCCGCATCTCCACTCCCGGACGTGCTCGCTGCCGGGATCGTGGTGTTCCGCCCCGGCAAGCGGGTCCTGCTCGTGCACCGGCCCAAGTACGACGACTGGTCGTTCCCGAAGGGCAAGCTCGACCGTGGTG
>JBAZRQ010000174.1:0-5309 GCA_041662925.1 Nocardioides sp.
GCGCTTGGGGTCATCCCCGGTGCGCGCGAAGAGGATGTAGTAGTCGGCGCACGAGCCGTTGCTGATCCACTGCTTGGTGCCGGTCACGACGTACTCGTCGGTGCCCGCGTCGAGCACCGCCTTGGTGGCGATCGCGCTGACGTCCGAGCCGGCCTGCGGCTCGGAGAGGCAGTAGGCGCCGAGCCAGTCCCCGCCGAGCATCCGCGGCAGCCAGGTCGCGCACTGCTCCTCCGACGCGTTGGCCGCGACCACGGTGGCGGTCAGCGAGTGGACGCTGGCGCCGACGCCGACGCTGGGCCAGGCGGTGGCGATCTCCTCGATCACCTGGAGATAGACCTCGTAGGGCTGCGCGCCGCCCCCGTGCTCCTCGGCGAACGGCAGGCTGAGCAGCCCCGAGCGGCCCAGAAGGCGGTAGGCGTCGGCCGGGAACTCCGCCCGCTCCTCCATCGCGTCCACGTGCGGCGCGAGCTCGCGGGTCGCGATGTCACGGGTGAGCTCGAGCAACGCCTCGGCGTCCTCGTCGGGCAGCAGGCGGTCCACGGCGGTCGGCATCCGACCACTCTAGGACGCGGCCTAATGGCTGGGTGTCGGTGCCGTCAGCATCGCCGAGGCCATCGCCACGACGTTGTCGATGAACCGCGCGGTCGGCAGTGGCGGCCGGCCGCTGCTCTCCGCGAGGCGGACCCGGCGGGCCACCGAGCCCAGGACGAACGAGGTCATGAGGGCGAACCGCTCGGCACGCAGCTCGTCGTCCATCGCCGGCATCCGCTCGCGCAGCAGCGCGAAGACCTCGTAGCCGCCGGTGCGGGCGAGCACCGCCTCGATCTGCGGGGAGTAGGACGCCGGGTCCTGCTCGGTGATCTCGGCGACGATCACGAGGTAGTTGCTGCCGCTGGTGCTCTGCTCGACCAGCTCGACCGCCGGTCGCACGATCGCCTCGACGACCGAGGCGACGTCGTCGTCCGGGCGGTCGCGGGCGATCGCGAGGAGCTCCCGCTCGCGCTGGCCGAGGAAGCCGGCGTGCTGTTCGAGCACCGCGACGAGCAGCCCTTCGCGGCCACCGAAGTGGTAGTGGACGGCACCCCGGTTGCGCTGCCCGGCCTGCCGCGTGATCTCGACCAGCGACGCGGTCTGGATCCCGTGATCGGCGAAGCCCTGCGTCGCCGCCTCGACCAGACGCTGCGGGGTAGTTTCCATGCGGTAACAGTAATACCCGCGGTGCTCAGCCGTCGTAACCCAGGGGCAGGAAGTTGCCCACCTCGAAGGTGCCGTTGGACAGCAGCACGACCGCTTGCAGGCCGACGGGCCGCCCGTCGGCGTACGTCACGAGCGTGACCTGCGCCGGGCGCCTGACCTTGCCGCCGATCGCGATGGCGTACGCCGCCCCGCCGGTGGTCCCGGTCGTGAAGACGTAGCCGGTCTCGCCGTTGGCTCCGACGACCGGGGCCGGGCCCTCCTGCAGGTGGAGGTGCCCGCCGACCACGAGGTCGACACAGCCCCGCTCCAGGGCCGCGTCGCCGAGGTCGACGTCGTGCACCAGCACGGTCGCGACCCGTTCGCCGTCGGCGTCGGCCGCGCACGCCTCGTCGGCCAGCCGGTCGCGGACCTCGTCGAAGCTGAGCCCGACCTCGTCGCGCCAGGCACCCAGGCCGCTGGTGCGCGGGTCGCGTGCTCCGAGCAGACGGCTGCCGTCGGGGCCGTCCACGATCTCGCCGTCCAGGACCGTCCAACCCCGCTCGCCGAGGTAGCTGCCGACGAAGTCGCCGTGGTCGTGGTTGCCGGTGGCGACCCAGCGGCCGTCGTAGTCGTCGAAGGCGGCCGTCAGGGAGTCGAGGGAGAACGCCTCCCAGGTCTTGCCGCTCGAGGTGTCGTCGCCGGCGTCGAAGACCGCGGTGGCGCCGCCGGCGTCGGCGATCGCGCGGGCCACCGCGTCCATGCCGATGTTGTCGTGGCGGTCGGAGACGAGCACGACGACCGTCTCCTCCTCCTCGGGCTCGCGCAGCTCGAGCTCCGCGGCGTCGGCCGCCGCCTCGTCGTAGAACTCCTGGGCCTTCGCGTAGGAGCCGACCGCGCTGACGATGATCCGGCGGGTCTCGACGGTGGTGGCGTCACCGCGCACCTCGACGCGCTCCAGGGCGTCGGGCAGTGCGACGCCCGGTCCCAGGAACTCCCCCAGCGACATCCAGGCGACGCCGTCCTCGACCTGCTCCTCCTCGGGAGCCCAGGGCTGCCACACGCCGACCACCATCAGCAGCACGATCAGCAGCGCCAGTACGCCCTGCCGACCGGGGACCTGACGGGCGAGCTCGCGGCGGCGGGCCGGGCCCACGAGCACCCAGACCAGCACCGGGACCAGCGCCAGGATCGCGCCCCGCACCAGCGCCTCGACCGCCATCGAGACCAGCGCGTCTCGGACCTTCGCGATCTGCCCGTCGGGCTGGCTGGCGATGTAGGCGTAGCGCTCGACCAGCGCCTCGGTGGAGGCCACGTCGGTCTTGCCGAGACGGATGTCCGCCCCGACCCGGCTCCCGGAGTCGATCCGGAAGTCGGGGATCACCGGCCCCGTGTGGAGCACCACGCGGCCGCTGAGGTCGGGCCGGACCACCGCGTCGTGGCTGGCCAGCGTGATGGTGCGGCTGCTCACCACGAACAGCAGCGAGGCCACCAGCAGCGTCAGCGCCAGCCAGGCGCCGACGTGGAAGAGGCCGAGCGCCCCACGCGTCACCGGACGCCAGGACCGCCTGTGCGGAGCCGGATCAGCGAGGACATCCGGGGGCACGGTCAGGCCCGGGCCTGCGCGATCGAGTAGAGCGCCACCGACGCGGCGACCCCGGCGTTGAGGGACTCCACGTTGTTGGCCATCGGGATCGACACCAGCTGGTCGCAGGTCTCGGCGACCAGGCGCGAGAGCCCGGCCCCCTCGGACCCCACGACCAGGACCAGCGGGCCGTCGGCCAGGTCGAGCTCGGGCAGCCCGATGTCGCCGTCGGCGGCGAGGCCGACCACCATGCAGCCGGCGTCCTGGAAGGACTTGAGCTGGCGGACCAGGTTGACCGTCTGCGCGACCGGGATCCGGGCCGCGGCACCGGCACTGCTCTTCCACGCCGACGCGGTCATGCCGGCCGCGCGGCGCTCGGGGATGACCACGCCGTGCGCGCCGAACCCGGCCGCGCTGCGGATGACCGCACCGAGGTTGCGCGGGTCGGTGACGGAGTCGAGGGCCACGATCAGCGGCTTCTCGCCGTTGGCCGCCGCGAGGTCGAGCAGGTCGTCGGGGTGGGCGTACTCGTAGGGCGGGATCCGGGCCGCGAGGCCCTGGTGGACGGCGCCGTTGGTGAGCCGGTCGAGCTCGCCCTTGCTGACCTCGGAGATGTTGAGGCCCTTGTCGGCCGCGATCTTGAACGCCTCGCGGAGCCGGCCGTCGCGCTCGGCACCCTCGGCGACGTAGAGCCCGGTGATCGGCACGCCCTCACGCAGTGCCTCGACCACCGAGTTGCGCCCGGCGATCCACTCGGCGTCGGTGCCCTTGCGGCGCAGACGGGGGCCACTCGGGCGCCCGGACTTCTGCGTCGACTTCTGCTCGGTCCGGTAGGCCTTGTGATAGGGCCGCTCGACCGCCTTCGGCGTCGGGCCCTTGCCCTCGAGCCCGCGCTTGACCCTCCCGCCGGAGCCCGCGGCCGGCTTCTTGCTGGTCTTGCGGATCGCGCCTTTTCGTTGACTGTTTCCGGCCATTACAGGGTCCACCTTGCCCCGGAGGGGGTGTCTTCGATCTCGATCCCCGCCGTCTTGATCTGGTCGCGGATGGCGTCCGCGCGCGCGAAGTCCTTCTCGGCCCGGGCCTGGGCCCGTTGTTCCAGCAGCCCGGCCACCAGCGCGTCGACGGCTCCCGAAAGCTTGGTGTGCTTGGCGTCGTCACTGCTACCCCAGGCAGCGTCGTCGGGGTGCAGGCCGAGCACGTCGAGCATCGCCAGCACGTCGGCCGCGACCGGGCCGGCCCCTTCAGCACCGTCACCGGCGGCGAGCAGCCGGTTGCCCTCGCGCACGGCGTCGTACAGGACGGCGACCGCGGCGGGGGTGCCGAGGTCGTCGTTCATCGCGGCGACGAAGTCGGCGGGGAGGTCCCCGGCCACGGCCGCGGGGGCGCGGTCGAGGAAGTGCTCGATCCGCCGCAGGCCCACCGCCGCCTCGTCGAGCGCCTCGAAGCTGAACTCGACGTGCGAGCGGTAGTGGGCCATCAGCAGGTAGAAGCGCAGCTCGATCCCGCGGTAGCTCTGCAGCACCGCTGGGATGGTCAGCGAGATGCCGAGCGACTTGCTCATCTTCTCGCCGGAGGTGGTGATCCAGGCGTTGTGCATCCAGTACGACGCGAACGGTCGCCCGGCCGCGCGGGACTGGGCCTGCTCGTTCTCGTGGTGGGGGAAGCGCAGGTCGACGCCGCCGCCGTGGATGTCGAAGGCCGCGCCGAGGTACTTGCCGGCCATCGCCGAGCACTCGATGTGCCACCCCGGGCGCCCCGGACCCCACGGGCTGGCCAGGCGGCGGTCTCGGGCTCGCTCTCCTTCTTCCACCCCTTCCACAGCGCGAAGTCGCGCGGGTCGCGCTTGCCGCGTGGATCGGCGTCCTCCGCGGCTTCCATGTCGTCGATGCCCTGGCGGGTCAGCTCGCCGTAGGACGGCCAGGAGCGGACGTCGAAGTAGACGTCACCGGAGCCGTCCTCGGCGGCGTAGGCGTGGTCGCGGGCGATCAGCTCGGTGATCAGCTCCACCATCTCGGGGATGTGCCCGGTCGCGGCCGGCTCGTAGGTCGGCGGCGCGACGTTGAGGGCGTCGTAGGCGTGGTCGAGCTCGCGGTGCATCTCGTAGGCCAGGTTGTACCAGGGCCGGCCCTGCGCGGCGGCCTTCGCCAGGATCTTGTCGTCGATGTCGGTGACGTTGCGGATGAAGGTCACGTCGTAGCCGAGGTGGCGCAGCCAGCGCTGGAGCACGTCGAAGTTGACCCCGGAGCGGACGTGCCCGATGTGCGGCTCGGACTGCACGGTGAGCCCGCACAGGTAGAGACCCGCCTTCCCCTCCTCGAGGGGGACGAAGTCACGGACCTCGCGGGTCGCAGTGTCATAGAGCCGGAACGTCACCCGCCCAAGTCTAGGAGGGGACGGGGTTTCGGCTCGCATCGAGCGAGCGTGTGACACGTGTGACTGGTGTGACCTACCTTGGAACGGTGCGCCTGTTCCTCTCGTCCCTGACCACCGCCGCCGTCGCGTCGGCGCTGCTGGTGCCCCTTGCGCCCCCCTCCTCGACTGCCGCCTCGAC
>JBAZRQ010000175.1:0-5292 GCA_041662925.1 Nocardioides sp.
GCGAGGAAGACCCTCTCGAGACCCGGGGGAGCGAGCTCGACCAGGCGCTCGGCCAGCCGGACGGCCGGCTCGTGGGTCAGGCCGCCGAACATCACGTGCGCGAACGCGCCGGCCTGCCGGGTCAGCGCCGCGTTGAGGACCGGGTGGTTGTAGCCGTGGATCGCCGCCCACCACGACGACATCCCGTCGACGAGCTCGGTGCCGTCGGCCAGCGTCAGCCTGACGCCGGACGCGCCGGTGACCAGGCGCACCGGCGTCGGGTCGGTCATCGACGCATACGGGTGCCACAGGTGCTCACGGTCGTAGGCGAGCAGGTCCTCGGGTGTGGCGAGCATGGGCAGCGTCAGGCGTTGGGGAGCTGGGAGGTACCGGCGCCGCGACGTCGCGCGGTGGGCGTGATCGCGCCGTCGAGGCCGGGCTCGGTCTCCGCGCCGAGCACCACGAAGCCGTTGTCGCGGATCATCTCGAGGTCGGCCTCGGCCGCCTGTCCCTCGGAGGTGAGGTAGTCGCCCAGGAAGATCGAGTTGGCCACGTTGAGCGCCAGCGCCTGGAGCGAGCGCAGGTGCATCTCGCGGCCACCGGCGATCCGGATCTCCTTGTCGGGACACACGAAGCGGGCCATCGCGAGGATCTTGAGGCACCGGGTGGGGGACAGCTCCCAGGTGTTCTCGTAGGGGGTGCCGTCGAACGGCATCAGGAAGTTGACCGGGATCGAGTCGGACTCGAGCTCCTTGAGCGCGAAGAGCGCCTCGACGAGCTGCTCGTCGGTCTCGCCGAGCCCGGCGATCAGGCCGCTGCAGGGCGAGAGGCCGGCGCCCTTGACCTTGGTCACGGTGTCGACCCGGTCGGCGTACGTGTGGGTCTGCACGATCGTGTCGTGGTGGGACTCGGCGGTGTTGATGTTGTGGTTGTAGGCGTCGACGCCGGCGTCGCGCAGCCGCTCGGCCTGGCCGTCCTTGAGCAGGCCCAGGCAGGCGCAGATCTCGACCTGCGGGTTCTCGGCCTTGATCGCACCGACCATGTCGGCGACCCGGTCGACGTCCTTGTTGGTCGGACCGCGGCCGCTGGAGACCATGCACACCCGGGTGGCACCGCCGCGGAGCCCGGCGGCTGCCTGCTCGAGGGCCTCGTCGGTGTTGAGCCACTTGTACTTGAGGATGTCCGCGGTCGAGCCGAGCGCCTGGGAGCAGTAGTTGCAGTTCTCGGGGCACAGGCCGGACTTGAGGTTGACCAGGTAGTTGACCTTCACCGTGTTGCCGAAGTGCCGGCGGCGCAGGCGCCCGGCGGCGGCGACGACGTCGAGCAGCTCGTCGTCGTGGGCGCGCAGGACGGTGAGGGCGTCGTCCTCGGTGGCGGGCTTCCCCTCGAGGATGCTGCTCGCGAGCTGGTCGAACGTCGAGGTCACAGGAACTCCTAGTGAGGTGAACAGCGTTCAGGTGAACGCCGTTCAGGCTAGGGTGTGCGGGGAACGCCGTCAAAGGTGTCCACCATCTGTCAGACGCTGGGAGGACCGTCATGAGCTACCACCGTCGCGACGTCGTCGAGCACGCGTTGGGCGTGCTCGACGCCTACGGACTGGCCGACCTGACCATGCGCCGGCTCGGTGCCGAGCTCGGCGTCCAGCCCAGTGCGCTCTACCACCACTTCGCCAACAAGCAGCTGCTGCTCG
Organism: Nocardioides sp.; assembly: GCA_041662925.1. GTDB lineage: Bacteria > Actinomycetota > Actinomycetes > Propionibacteriales > Nocardioidaceae > Nocardioides. Next base: position 1,670 of record JBAZRQ010000175.1, read on the forward strand.
CGGCCGTGGCCGACGAGATCCTCGCCCGCGGCGAGCGGGAGCTCCCGTCCGGCGCCTGGGACCGGCGCGCGGCCGCCGTGTGCGGGCAGCTGCGCGACGCGATGCTCGCCTACCGCGACGGTGCCGACCTGGTCGCCACCGTCTACGCGTTCGGCCTCGGTGCCTCCGCGCCGTACGACGCGCTCGTCGGCGCCCTCACCGACGCCGGCTTCCCCGCCGACCTCTCGCGCACCGCCGCCCGCACCCTGCTCCACTTCGTCTTCGGGCACGCCGCCGACGAGCAGACCCACCTCCAGGCGGGCAGTGCCGGTGCGATCGACGACGAGCCCCGCGACGCCTCCGACTTCGAGCTCGGGCTCTCCCTGGTGCTCGACGGCATCCGCCTGCGTCAGCCGACGGACCTCCACCAGCCGCTCTGACCGGACCGTCGCCGCCCGCCGGGCTAGTCCCCAACAGGAGAGCGAATAGGAGGGCTCTCAATCGCCCAGGGGTGAGGGACTATCGGGCGGTGAGGGCCTCACGGCGCAGCTCGGCGAGCTGCGCACGCTGCTCGGGGTCGTTCATGACCAGCCAGACGACGGCGCAGTCCTCGGGGCCGTGGGCGCCGGAGACACACAGGTGGCAGGCCTCGCCCGGACGGACCGGGCACTGGGGGACGGGTCGGGACATGTTCTCCTCCTGTGCTCCCAGGATGCCCCGGCGTCACGGGTGATCACAGGGCCGAAGGTCACCGTTGCGCGACCTCGCCGTCCAGGTGCCGTTGGTTCGCGGGAACTCCTAGAAGGCGTCGACATTCCTCCACGAGGCGCTGTCGCAGGGGAGCGCCGCGGCGGGCGAACTCGGCCTGGCTCGCGGCGTACTCGCGCTTGCCCTCGGTCGTCTCGATCCGCACCGGCTCGAAGCCCAGGTCGGCGAGGTCGTACGGCGCCGCGCGCATGTCGAGCTCGCGGATGTCGCGGGCCAGCTCGAAGCAGTCGGCGACCAGGTCGCTGCTGACCATCGGGGTGAGCCTGAAGGCATGCTTGTAGAGGTCCATGCCGGCGTGCAGGCAGGCCGGCTGCTCGAACTCCGCGCGGTCGTCGCGGCCGGGGGAGAGCGTGTTGAGCGGCCGGGCCGGCTCGGTGAAGAACCGGTAGGCGTCGAAGTGCGAGCACGCGACCTTGTGGGACTCCACGACCGCGTCGGTGCCGGCGCCTCCGAGGCGCAGCGGCCAGTCGGCGTGCCGGGTCTCGTCCTCGGCGAGCCGGTAGACCATCGCCCACTCGTGCAGCCCGAAGCAGCCGAAGTGCGCCGGCCGCGCGGCCGTGGCGCTCAGCAGCTCATGGATCGACTCCACCAGCGGCCGCTGCGACGCGACGTACGCCGCCGAGACGGTGCCGTCCTCGTAGCCCTTGAGCCCGTCGTACTCCGGGGCGTCGGCCAGCCGGACGCCGTGGCCCGGGTGCCAGCGCCGCAGCTGGGCCGGCCGCTGGGAGTAGTAGGTGAACAGGAAGTCGTGGACGGGGTGCTTGACCCGGGCGCCGCGGCGCTCGAGGTGCGGGCGCACGAACGTGTCGACGCGCGCCTCGTGAGCGGCCGCGCGGGCGCGCCAGGCCGGCTCGTCGAGCACCTCGATCTCCACCCACCAAGGGTAGGGGCCGCCCCGGCGGCGGCTAGGGTCAAGGGGTGCGTATCGCGAGGTTCACCACCGGTTCAGAGCCGTCCTACGGGGTCGTCACGGGCGAGGTCGACGAGTTCGGCCAGCCCGCCGACGACAGCGTCATCGTCGCGCTCGCCGGCGACCCGCTCTACGTCGGCATCAAGCTGCTCGACCAGGAGCACCGGCTGGCCGACGTCAAGCTGCTGGCGCCGGTTCTCCCGCGCAGCAAGGTCGTCGGGATCGGCCGCAACTACGCCGCCCACGCCGCCGAGATGGGCAGCGACGTGCCCGACGAGCCGCTGATGTTCCTCAAGCCCAACACCAGCGTGGTCGGCCCGGGTGACCCGATCTACTACCCGCGCCAGACGCAGGACCTCCACTACGAGGGCGAGCTCGCCGTCGTGATCGGCCGGATCTGCCGCGACGTGCCGGCCGAGCAGGCGACCGACGTCATCCACGGCTACACGATCGCCAACGACGTGACCGCGCGTGACCTGCAGAGGTCCGACGTGCAGTTCACGCGGGCCAAGGGCTTCGACTCGTTCTGCCCGCTGGGTCCCTGGATCGAGACCGACCTCGACCCGCAGCACTTCATCGACGGCGTCGCGATCCAGACCCACCTCAACGGCGAGCTGGTCCAGGACGGCACCACCGCCGACATGATCTTCGACATCCCGGCGCTGGTCGCCCATGTCTCCAGCGTGATGACGCTGCTGCCCGGCGACGTCATCCTCACCGGCACCCCCGAGGGTGTCGGTCCGATGGAGGTCGGTGACGAGATCGAGATCTCGGTCGCCGGTCTCGGCACCCTCACCAACAAGGTGGCAACCCGATGAGCACGTCCCCGGTCCGCGTCCGCATGGCCCCGTCCCCGACCGGCAGCCCGCACGTCGGCCTGGTGCGCACGGCCCTCTACAACTGGGCCTTCGCGCGCCACCACGGCGGCACGTTCGTCTTCCGGATCGAGGACACCGACGTCGCCCGCAACACCCAGGAGTCCTACGACGCCCTGCTCGACCTGTTCGCCTGGCTCGGTCTCGACTGGGACGAGGGGCCGGTCGTCGGCGGCCCCCACGCGCCCTACCTCCAGTCCGAGCGGAGCCACCTCTACCGCGACGCCCTGGAGCGGCTCACCGCCGCCGGCCACACCTACCGCTGCTTCTGCACCAACGACGAGGTCGAGGCACGCCGCAAGGCCTCCGGCTCCAAGCTGATGGGGTACGACGGGTTCTGCCGCGAGCTCGACGCCGACCAGGTCGCTGCCTTCGAGGCCGAGGGCCGCGCCGCCGTGGTGCGCTTCCGGATGCCGGAGGGCGAGATCGCGTTCGAGGACCTGGTGCGGGGGAGGATCTCGTTCCACTCCGACCACGTCCCCGACTACGCCCTGGCGCGTGCCAACGGCGACCCGCTCTACACCCTGGTCAACCCCGTCGACGACGCGCTGATGGAGATCACGCACGTGCTGCGCGGCGAGGACCTGCTCTCGAGCACCCCGCGCCAGATCCCGCTCTACGCGGCCCTCGCCGACGTCGGCATCGGCAACGGCGCCCCGCTGTTCGGTCACCTGCCCTATGTCATGGGCCAGGGCAACAAGAAGCTCTCCAAGCGCGACCCCGAGGCCAACGCCCTCGGCTACCGCGACGCCGGCTTCCTGCCGGAGGGGCTGCTCAACTACGTGGCCCTGCTCGGCTGGGCGATCTCGGGCGACCGCGACGTCTTCACGCTGGCCGAGATGGTCGAGGCGTTCGACATCGGCGACGTCAACCCCAACCCCGCGCGCTTCGACCTCAAGAAGGCCGACGCGATCAACGCCTCCCACATGCGGCTGCTGTCGGTCGAGGACATCACCCACCGCGCACTGCCGTTCCTCAAGGCCGCGGGCGTCGTCGCCGACCCCGTGTCCGACCCGGACACCACGCTGCTCGAGCTCGCGATGCCGCTGGTGGCCGAGCGGATCAACAAGCTCACCGAGGCCGTCGACATG
>JBAZRQ010000176.1:0-5272 GCA_041662925.1 Nocardioides sp.
CCTGGGGGTCCAGGTCTTCCCGGGGGTCGAGGCCGTCACCGACGAGCTGGTGCTCAGCACCCCGGACGCCTGGGGCGAGTCCGAGATCCAGGCCCTGGTCGAGCGCTCCGGGGGTGAGTCGGTGAGTGCGGCGCCGTGCACCGAGGCGGCCCTGACCGACCAGCCGACGCGCTACGTGCAGGCAGCCCGCGCGATCCTCGCCCGGCCGGCGTCGTTCCCCGAGGTGGTCGCGGCGCTCTTCGACGCCGACGCCGACCCGGGCGCGGCCGGAGCGCACCTCGACGTGATGGAAATGGCGGTCGGTCAGGTGCAGGTGCAGATCCGCCGCAGTGCGCCGTTCACCGCCACCGAGTACGCCCGTGGCTCGGCGATGGCCGACCTGGTCAGCGACGTCCTCGGGCGCGAGCAGCACCCCGCGCTGGCCCTGTCGGACAACCGGCGCATGGGCAGCGGCAGCTCGCCGGACTACCGCGTCGAGGGCGACAGCGTGCTCGCCGCCATCGACGGTACGACGGTCGGCGTGGCGTCGGTGCGCCCCGCCGCCGGTGACGAGACCGACGTACGGCCGGTGGAGCTGGTGGTCGACCCGGCCTGGCAGCGCCGCGGGATCGGGACCCGGCTGCTCAGTGACGCCGCGCGGCTGGCGAGCGGGCTCGGCGCGGACGCGATCGTGCTGACCACCCGGTCCGACAACCAGGCCGTGATGCCGATGATGATGGCGGCGGGGATGCGGGGGCGGATCCGGATGGCCGGCGACGTGCTGACCGTCCGGATCGGCGTACGCGACCTGAAGCCGCTCTCGCTCAGTCAGTCCTAGCCGACCTTGACCCAGGGACCGAAGGTCTTGCGCCGCGGAGCCCAGTCGGCGTTCTCGTACTCCATCGAGGTCTGCACGCTGGTGCGGATGCGCCACGGCACCTTGAAGCCCTCGGTCTTGAGGCACTTGCGGGGAACGACCAGGCGCACGCCCTGACGGATGATGGTGTCGGTGTCGAGGCTGCAGGTGGCCGGGCCGAACTCGAAGAACCGGTCGGTGCTGCTGACGCCGATCCGCTCGGTCTCGAGCGAGTAGGTCACCACGAACTCGGGACCCGGGTTGGACTTGTTGGTGTCGACCCAGAGATCGTAGAAGTCGGGCAGCTGACCGCCGGGTGCGGCGAAGACGCGGAAGTAGACCCGCTTGGGGGCGTGGTTGACGCGCACCGTGCCGATGTCGCCCCACGTGCGGGGGCCGCTCGACCCGGTGCCGTCGGAGCCGTCCCCGGTGGCGTCGGTGATGGTCCTGACCTCGGCGTGGGCGGGTGCGGCGACGGCGAGGGGGATGAGCAGGGGCAGGGCCGCAGCCAGTGCGGCGAGCCTGGGTCGGGTGTGCATGGGGCGCTCCTTGGGTGACTGGTCGGGCCTGGGATCGACCCCTTCATGAAACCACTAGACTGCGATGGTGGAACTGCCTGACAAGTTCGCTGCCCTCGGCCTCACCTACGACGACGTCCTGCTGCTGCCGGGCCACTCGGACCTGGCGCCCGACGAGATCGACACCACCACGCGGCTGACCCGCGAGCTGTCGATCCAGGTGCCGCTGATCAGCGCCGCGATGGACACCGTGACCGAGTCGCGGATGGCGATCGCCATGGCCCGCCAGGGCGGCATCGGGGTGCTCCACCGCAACCTCTCGATCGAGGACCAGGCCTACCAGGTCGACCTGGTCAAGCGCACCCAGACGGGGATCATCTCCAACCCGGTGACGATCGGGCCCGACGCGACCCTGGAGCAGCTCGACCAGCTGGCCGGCGAATACCGCATCTCCGGCTTCCCTGTCGTCGACACCGACAACCGGCTCCTCGGCGTCATCACCAACCGCGACCTGCGGTTCACGCCCGTGGCGGAGTGGGCCACCACCAAGGTCGACGAGGTGATGACCCCGATGCCGTTGGTCACCGGGCCGATCGGCATCTCGCGGGAGGACGCCACGCTGCTGCTGCGCCAGCACAAGCGCGAGCGGCTGCCCCTGATCGACGAGGAGGGCCACCTGGGTGGGCTGATCACGGTCAAGGACTTCGTGAAGTCCGAGCAGTTCCCCAAGGCGTCCAAGGACGCCGACGGCCGGCTGCTGGTCGGCGCCGCGATCGGCTACTTCGGCGACGCCTGGGAGCGGGCGACGACGCTGGTCGAGGCCGGGGTCGACGTCCTGGTCGCCGACACCGCCCACGGCTACGTCCGGATGCTGCTGGAGATGGTGGAGCGGCTCAAGAAGGACCCCGCCACCCGCCACGTCCAGGTCATCGGCGGCAACGTCGCCACCCGCGAGGGCGCCCAGGCGTTCGTCGACGTGGGTGCCGACGCGATCAAGGTCGGCGTCGGTCCCGGCTCGATCTGCACCACCCGCGTCGTCACCGGCGTCGGCGCGCCCCAGATCACCGCGGTCCACGAGGCGTCGCTGGCGGCCAAGCCGGCCGGTGTACCCGTCATCGCCGACGGCGGCATGAAGCACTCCGGCGAGATCGCCAAGGCGCTGGTCGCCGGCGCCGACTCGGTGATGCTCGGCTCCCTGCTCGCCGGCTGCGACGAGAGCCCCGGCGAGCTGGTCTTCGTCAACGGCAAGCAGTACAAGTCCTACCGCGGCATGGGCTCGCTCGGCGCGATGTCGAGCCGCGGCAAGAAGTCCTACTCCAAGGACCGCTACTTCCAGGCCGAGGTCTCCAGCGACGACAAGATCGTGCCCGAGGGCATCGAGGGCCAGGTCGCCTACCGCGGACCGCTGGCCGCCGTCGCCCACCAGTTGATCGGCGGGCTCAACCAGTCGATGTTCTACGTCGGCGCGCGCACCGTCCCCGAGCTGCAGGAGAAGGGGCGCTTCGTGCGGATCACCGCGGCGTCGCTGACGGAGAGTCACCCCCACGGCGTCCAGATGACCGTCGAGGCGCCCAACTACACCGGTCGCTGACCCGGCGAGCGCCGCGGCTGGGTCGGCGGGCGGGTCGGCGATAGGGTCGGAGCGTGACCGAGATCCAGATCGGGCAGGCCAAGCGCGCCCGCCGCGCCTACTCCTTCGACGACATCGCGATCGTCCCGTCGCGCCGCACCCGTGACCCCGAAGAGGTCAGCATCGACTGGCAGATCGACGCCTACCGCTTCGCGCTGCCGGTGCTCGCAGCGCCCATGGACTCGGTGATGTCGCCCGAGACGGCCATCGCCCTCGGCCGGTTCGGCGGGCTCGGCGTGCTGAACCTCGAGGGTCTGTGGACCCGCTACGACGACCCCACCTCGCTGCTCGAGGAGGTCTCCGGGCTGCACGGCCTGGACGCCACGGAGCGGATGCAGGAGATCTACACCGAGCCGGTCAAGGCCGAGCTGATCACCGAGCGCCTCCGCGAGGTCCGCGACGCCGGGGTCACCGTGGCCGGGTCGCTGTCGCCCCAGCGCACCAAGGAGTTCGCCAAGGTCGTCGTCGACGCCGGCGTCGACATGTTCGTCATCCGGGGTACGACGGTCAGTGCCGAGCACGTCTCGTCGCAGTCGGAGCCGCTCAACCTCAAGGAGTTCATCTACGAGCTCGACGTGCCCGTGATCGTGGGCGGCTGCGCCACGCACCAGGCGGCGCTGCACCTGATGCGCACCGGCGCGGCCGGCGTGCTGGTCGGGTTCGGCGGCGGCGCCGCCCACACGACCCGCACCGTGCTCGGCGTCGCCGTACCCATGGCCAGTGCGGTCGCCGACGTCGCCGCCGCGCGCCGCGACTACCTCGACGAGTCCGGCGGGCGCTACGTCCACGTCATCGCCGACGGCTCGATCGGCAAGTCCGGCGACATCGCCAAGGCGATCGCCTGCGGTGCCGACGCGGTCATGGTCGGCTCGCCGCTGGCGCGCGCCAGTGACGCCCCCGGCCGGGGCTTCCACTGGGGCGCCGAAGCCCACCACGCCGACCTGCCGCGCGGCGAGCGCGTGGAGTTCGAGCGGGTCGGGACCCTCGAGGAGATCCTGTTCGGTCCCTCCCGCGTCGCCGACGGCACGATGAACCTGATCGGTGCGCTCAAGCGCTCCATGGCCACCACGGGCTACACCGACCTCAAGGAGTTCCAACGCGTCGAGGTCGTCGTCGAGTAGTGAACGCCCCACACCCCGTCGTCATCCACACCGACGGCGCCTGCATCCCCAACCCCGGGCCCGGCGGCTGGGGCGCCCTGCTCCAGCAGGGCAGTCACGAGCTCGAGCTCTGCGGCGGCGAGGCCGGCGAGACCACCAACAACCGGATGGAGCTGATGGCGCCGATCCGGGCGCTGGAGGCCCTCAAGCGACGCTCCGTCGTACAGATCCACACCGACAGCACCTACGTCCGCAACGGCATCACCAAGTGGGTCCTCGGCTGGGCCGGCAACGGCTGGAAGACGTCGGCCAAGCAGCCGGTCAAGAACGTCGACCTGTGGCAGGAGCTGGTCGCCGCCTGCGCACGCCACGAGGTCGAGTGGCACTGGATCAAGGGCCACGCGGGTCACGAGGGCAACGAGCGGGCCGACCGGCTCGCGGCCCAGGGCCTCGTCGACGCGGTCGCCGCGGCTCGCGGTCTCTGAGCCCGGACCAACCGTCAGCGGCTGGCGGCCTCGAGCCGCTCGAGCGTGGTGGTCATGCCCGCGCGCAGGTGCTCGCGCCGGTCCCGTACGCCGGCCAGGCGCTGCAGCAGCCGGATCGGCGCGGGCTGGTCGCTGTCCTTGCGCATCGACTCGGTCACGCGCGTGCCGCCGGGAACCGCCTCGAACGTGTAGGTCCAGGTCGTGCGGGACGGCGGCGAGATCTCGAACGCGAACCGGGCACCCGGCTCGGCTTCCGTGACGGTGGCGATGGTCGTCCACGACAGCCAGCCCAGCTTGTTGCGACCCTTGAACCGCGCCCCCACGACCGGGCCGTCGCCCTCGACCCACTGGGTCGACCGGGTCTCGGGGCTGAGCTCGCCCATCCGCCCCACTTCGGTGACGATCGCATACAGGGCCTGCGGCTCGGCCGGGATGACCCGGCTCACCGAGAGGTCGAAGGCGGGGGCGGTGGCCGTCATGGTGACCATCCTGCCGGGTCGGGCCCTCAACGCTCGACGAGACCCGGCGTACGACCGAGGCCGTTGACGGCCTCGCGGATCTCGCGGCGCGCCTCACGCAGCCGCGCCAGGTCACCGCGGCCGGTGGCGAGGGCGTTGACGACGCGCTGGATCCGGATCGGACGGCCCGGCACCCAGTGGGACCAGTACGTCGGCACGTAGGCGGCCTCGCTCACTGCGAAGCCG
>JBAZRQ010000177.1:0-5271 GCA_041662925.1 Nocardioides sp.
TGGATGCCGCCCTGACCCTCGCGGTCGCACTCGCCGAGGTCTGGTGGCACCGCGACCTCGAGCCCGCCACCGGCCTCAACGTCGTGTCCGAGGACCCTGCGGTGTCGGTCGACGGGGCCGTCGGCCGGCTGGTGCCCGCACCCCCGGTCTACGACCCGGGCGGGCCGGTGCTGCTCGTGACATCGTTCGAGTCGGTCGACGCGCTCACCCGCGTCCAGCAGTCGGCGGCCCGCCGGGGCGCGCGCGTCGCTGTGGTCACCCACGACCCCGCCGACACCGCCACCACGGTCCGGCTCGTCGAGGCCGGCTTCGTCGTCACGACGCACTTCTTCGATCTCTGACGGGACCTGTCAGTCCGGCGTCTGCGTGGAGTCGTGCCGGGTCTCCTCGGGCGCGTCGGTGCGCTCGTCGGACTCCTGGAGGATCGCCTCGGCCTGGGCCTGCGGGTCGTCGCTGCCCGCTTCCTGCTCCTCGGGGAGCAGCTCGGCGCGGCGATCGATGCGGGACTCTTCTGCGGAGGGCTCACTCATGGGCCGAACCTACTCGTCCGCACCTGGGGCCGACTCGTCGAGCAGGTGGAGCAGCCCCTCGATCTCGGCCACGGTCAGCCCGCCGTCGAGCGCCGCCCTCAGGTCGGCTTCGAGGGTGACCAGCGCGCGGCTGTGCCTGTCACCGGTCGCATCGACCGTCTCCCCGAGGACGTGCGCACGCACCAGCCGGGCCACCGCCTCCGGTGCCTCGACGGGCGCGAGCCCGGTGACCCCGTCGAGCACCTCGAGTCGGCCGTGGCGCACCCCCTCGGCGACCTCACGCACCGCGCTGAGCGGGGTCACGTCGTCCTGCGCCCCGGCGACGGCGAGCACCGGCGCCGAGATCTCCCCGAGACGGCCTCGTACGTCGAAAGCGACCGGGCCTGACTCCGGCGCCACCGCGCCGGACCGGGCGCCGGCATCGATCAGGACGGCGTCACGCACCCTGGCCGGCGCGTCGAGCAGGAGCTGGAGGCCCACCGAGCCGCCGACGCCGACGCCGGCGTAGGAGAACGAGGCACCCACCTCGTCACGGTGGAGGAGGATCTCGTCGACCACGGCCAGCACACCCGCGGCCAGCTCGGCCAGGGTGAACGGCTGCTCGGGTACGGCGCGGTTGTGGCCGTGGCCCGGTAGGTCCCACGCGACCACGTCGCACGCGTCGGTCAGGCCGGCAGCGGCGTCCGCCCACAGAGCCGTGGCCGAGGAGCCGAGCGCCGGGCCCAGCACCAGCAGTGGCAGCTCGGCGCGGTGCTGGGATCCGGTCAGCCGGACGGCGGTGACAGCGGTGGTGGGGAGCTCGGGCACCCGCCGACCGTACGTCGGTCCTCCGCGCCGTATCCCCACGGGGCGATTTCGCGCTCAACCACCTCCGGGTCGCTGCGCCTCTGACAAGATGGTGTGACAAGCGGTATCCAGAGCCGCGCTCGCCTTATCCCTGGTACGACCAGGACCCCCCGAGAGGTGTCGCATGCAAGGCCAGTCGACCTCGGCCGCTGGATGGTCACGTGGGATGACGGTCGCGCTCGTCGTGGTGACCGCAGCGCTCCTGGTCGCCCATGCGGTGGAGCCGTCCGGTGTCTGGGGCGACACGACCTACCTAGTCGGGGTGTGGGCGGGCAGCGTGATCGCGTGCCTCGGCGTCTGGCGGGCCGGCCCGGGGCGCCGGGTGGTGCCGATGCTGATCGCCGTCGGCCTGACCGCCTCCGCGATCGGGGACCTCACCTGGCTGGGCTACGTGTGGAGCGGGGCGGACACCGAGGTCACGCTCGCCGACGTCCCCTACTTCGCGAGCTACCTCGGGCTGGGCGGGGCGATCTTCGTGATCACCCTGGTCCGCACCCGCCCGGGCGAACGCCGCGTCGACACCGACGCGATCATCGACGCACTGACCATCATCACCGTCAGCGTGCTGATCTTCTGGAGCATCTCGATCAGCGCCATCGTCGCCGACGACACCGTGTCGACCTTCGCGCGTGTGGTCTGGGCGGCCTACCCGGTCGCCGACGCCGTGCTGCTCGCGCTGGTCGCGCGCGCCCTCGCGACCAAACGCTCGCGTGACGCCATCGGGGTGTGGTTCGTGCTGGGGGTCATGTGCTGGCTGGCCTCCGACATCGGCTACCTGCTGTTCACCGTCAACGACACGATGTACGCCGTCCTCGACCTCGGCTGGATGCTCGGCGCGATCCTGATGTCGCTCTCCGCGTGGCGGCGTCCGGCGCCCGTGGAGGTCGAGTCCCGCGAAGAGACCGAGACCGACCACGAGGTCTGGAAGCTCGGGGTCGCGATCCTGCCGCTGATGGTGCCGCCGCTCGTCGAGCTCTACAGCCACGCGCGCAGCAACCACGTCAACCCGTGGGGCACCGTGATCGCCATGGGGATCCTGCTGGTCCTGGCGTTCGCGCGCACGTCACGGCTGCTCGGCTCCGAGCGCCAGGCGCGGGCCCTGGCCCGCAAGAGCCGGCGCCACTACGCGCGGCTGGCCGACAACAGCTCCGACGCGGTCATCGTCGTGGACGCCGGCGGCAAGATGATCCGTTCGTCGCCGCACCTGGCGCCGCTGCTGGGCGTCGCGCACGTCAGCGAGTCGATCGACTGGACCAAGCACCTCACGCCGGACCAGGGCGAGTCGCTCGCGGCGATGCTCGAGCAGGCGATGGCCGCGCCGGGCGAGGCCTTCACGACCGAGACACAGGTCGACCCCAGCCTGGGAGAGCAACGCTGGCTGAGCGTGCGCATGGTCAACCTGCTCGACGACCCGGACGTCGAGGGCGTGATCGTCTCGCTGGCCGACATCAGCGCCCGCAAGCAGATCGAGGTGGAGCTCGAGCAGGCGCGCGACGCGGCGCTCGACGGCTCGCGCGCCAAGTCGGCGTTCCTGGCCACCATGAGCCACGAGATCCGCACGCCGATGAACGGCGTGATCGGCCTGACCGGGTTGCTGCTGACCACCGACCTCGACGACCGCCAGCGACAGTACGCCGAGGGCGTGCACGGCGCCGGCGAGGCGCTGCTGTCGCTGATCAACGACATCCTGGACTTCTCCAAGGTCGAGGCCGGCAAGCTCGAGCTCGAGTCCCTCGACTTCAACCTCGTCCAGGTGCTCGAGGAGGCGGCGGAGCTGGTGGCCGAGTCCGCGCGCGCCAAGAACCTCGAGCTGCTCGCCTACTGCTCCCCCGAGCTGCCCACCAACCTGCGCGGTGACCCGTCCCGGATCCGCCAGGTCCTGCTCAACCTGGCCTCCAACGCCGTCAAGTTCACCACCGAGGGCGAGGTGGTCGTACGCGCCCAGCTCGACGACAAGACCAACGGTTCGGTCGTGGTCAGGTTCGAGGTGAACGACACCGGTGTCGGCATCCCGGTCGCCGACCAGCAGCGGCTCTTCGAGCCGTTCTCACAGGCCGACTCGTCGACCACCCGCAAGTACGGCGGCACCGGGCTGGGCCTCGCGATCTGCGGGCAGCTGGTCGACGCCATGGGCGGCGAGCTCGGGGTCGAGAGCCGGCCCGGCGGTGGCAGCACCTTCTGGTTCACCCTGCCCCTCGAGCTCGCCCACGACTCCAGCGTCCTGCCGTCGCCGCCGTCCGGAGGCCTCTCCGGCCTGCGGGTCCTCGTCGTCGACGACAACCAGACCAACCGGCTCATCCTCACCGACCAGCTCGGCGCCTGGGCGATGCGCCCCGAGGCGGTCGAGGACGGAGAGACGGCGTTGCGCCGGCTCGCGGAGGCGCGTGGCGACGACCCACCGTTCGCCCTGGTGGTCCTCGACCTGTGCATGCCCGGCATGGACGGCCTCGAGCTCGCGCGGCGGATCTCTTCATCGCCGGCGCCGCATCCGGGGATGGTGCTCCTGACCTCCGGCGCCGAGGTGTCCGCTGAGGACGCCGCCCGGGTCGGCATCAGCGGGCGGCTCACGAAGCCGGTGCACCTCTCGCGGCTCGCGGCCGTCCTCGAACAGGCAGTGAGCGCCAACCGCCGCAAGGAGCCTGCGACCGCCGTCGCCCCCGACCTACGGCCCGGTGGGCGGGGCCACATCCTCGTGGTGGAGGACAGCTTCACCAACCAGCTGGTCGCGATCGGCATCCTCGAGCACCTCGGCTACAGCACGGAGGTCGCTGCCAACGGGATCGAGGCGCTCGCCGCGATGGCCCGCACGGACTTCGGGGCGGTGCTGATGGACTGCCAGATGCCCGAGATGGACGGCTACGAGGCGACCGGTGAGATCCGCCGGCGCGAGGGCCCCGACCGGCACACCCCGGTGATCGCGATGACGGCCAGCGCCACGGCCGGCGACCGGGAGCGCTGCCTGGCCGCCGGCATGGACGACTACGTCCCCAAGCCGGTCCACCCCGAGGACCTCGTGATCGCCCTCAACCGCTGGCTCCCCGCGCGCCTGACCTGACCCCTGACCGGTGTGTGCGCCACGACGCCGACGGGTACCGCACCAGTGTTCGCACCGCACAGTCACACCGACCCAGGAGGACCGATGACGACCACCCCCGAAGAGCCCCTCGGCGACGACGACATGACCACCGCCCCCGCCGGCGACCCGACGCCGCCGGGAGACGCCGACGGCACCGACTCGGACGGCACAGACGGCGACGCGACCGACACCACCGACGGCGACGCCAGCGACTCGGACGGCACCGACTCGGACGGCACCGACGGCGACGCCACGGACAACACGGACGGCGACGCGTCCTGACCGTGCCCGGCTCCGCGCTGGACCTGCTCACCGGTGACGCCCAGACCTTTCTCACCAAGGTCTGGGCGTCCCGGGTGCACCTGCACCGCACCGACCCCGAGCACCTGGTCGGCCTGCTGTCGATGGACGACGCCGACGCGCTGCTGACCTCGTCCGCCATCCGTACGCCGTCGGTCCGCGTGGCCCGCGACGGCGCCGTGCTGCCCGAGTCGGCCTACACCCGTGGCGCCACGCTGGCGGGCAAGCCGCTGACCGGCCTGGTCGACTCCCGCAAGGCGCTCGCCCTGTTCGACGGGGGCGCCACGATCGTCTTCCAGGGGCTGCACCGCTACTGGCCGCCGCTGACCCGCCTGGTCGCCGAGCTGGAGCTGGAGCTGGGCCACCCGTGCCAGGCCAACGCCTACCTCACCCCACCCGGGTCGCAGGGGTTCGCCGTCCACTCGGACGCCCACGACGTCTTCGTCTTCCAGACCGCCGGGTCCAAGCGGTGGGAGGTGCACAGCCCCGACGGCTCCGGTGACCCCGACGACGTGCTGC
>JBAZRQ010000178.1:0-5266 GCA_041662925.1 Nocardioides sp.
CCGACGTGTCCCGTGCCGCGCTGCGGACGCCGTTCAAGGGCGGCACCTGGCAGCCCGAGCTCCCCGAGGGCGGCGGCGAGAAGACCGCCATCTTGAAGGGCTCGGCCAAGGCGCTCCCCTGCCGGGGCAGCTGGGACTTCGCTCCCGACGGGCCGCTGGCCTGGCTGCGCGATGCTCGTCCGCTGGCCTCGGCCCGGATGTCCGGGTTCCGGATGTCGTTCGGCTGACCGGCCCCGCAGCCGGCCCTACTCGGGCGGGTCGGAGTGCTCCTCCGCGGCCTTCTTCGACGCGTCCTTGATCTCGAAGAGCTCGGTGGCGAAGCCACCCAGCGCACCGGCCACGTCCTGCACCGCCTTGGTGATGATGCTGGCGACCTCGCCGACCGCGGTGGCCGCGGCCTCGACCGTGGACTGCACGGCGTCCTTGCCGATCTCCGGCTTGGACAGGCGGTCGGGGCCGGGGCGCTCGCTCATCTGGCCATTGTGGCCCTCGCCGCTCACGCCGCCAACGGCGTCTCGTCCGCCGGCTGGGCGGAGCGGCCGCCGCCACCCAGGAAGCCGGGCATCTTGTCGGGCAGCGCGAAGCGGCAGATCTTCCGGGCGACGCTGAACAGCTGCTTGCCCAGGGGGCCGGTGTTGTAGGCGATCCCGTAGCGATCGCAGATCTCGCGGATCTCCTCGGCGATCTCCGGGTAGCGGCGCGCCGGGAGGTCGGGGAACAGGTGGTGCTCGATCTGGTGCGACAGGTTGCCGCTCATCACGTGGAAGAGCTTGCTGCCGGCGATGTTGGCCGAGCCCAGGACCTGGCGGTAGTACCAGTGCCCCCGCGACTCGTCCTCGCACTCCTCCTGGGAGAACGTCGAGACACCCGCCGGGAAGTGGCCGCAGAAGATGATGTTGAAAGCCCAGATGTTGCGGACCAGGTTGGCCGTCGCGTTGCCGGCGAGGGTCAGCGGGAAGAGCGGCCCGGTCAGCGCCGGGAAGAGCAGGTAGTCCTTGAGCGCCTGGTTGCGGATCTTGCGGATCAGCCCCGGGTAGATCGGCACGTTGTCCTCCAGGCTGCGCCGGCCGGCCACGATGTTCTCGACCTCGAGGTCGTGCATGGCCACGCCCCACTCGAAGAAGGTCATCAGCAGGAACGCGTAGAGCGGGTTGCCGAGGTAGTAGGGCCGCCACTGCTGCTCCTCGTCCATGCGCAGGATGCCGTAGCCGACGTCGCGGTCCTTGCCGAGGATGTTGGTGTAGGTGTGGTGGATGTAGTTGTGGCTGTACTTCCACTGCTCGCTCGGGCAGACGTTGTCCCACTCGTACATCCGGGAGTTGAGCCCCGGGTCGCCCATCCAGTCGTACTGGCCGTGCATGACGTTGTGGCCGATCTCCATGTTGTCGAGGATCTTGGAGACGCTGAGCGCGGCCACGGCGAGCGGCCAGGCGGGCGGCACGTAGAACAGCGCGCGGCCCGCTACCTCGAAGGCGCGCTGCGCCTTGACGACGTTGCGGATGTAGGTCGCGTCCTCCTCGCCGAGCTGGCCGATGACCCGCTGCCGGATCGCGTCCATCTCGGCGCCGAAGGCCTCGATCTGCTCGGGGGTGAGTCGGCGCAGCAGCGCGTCGCCCGGGATCGGGTGGGTGCCGGAAGGAGGGTTCTGGGTGGTGACGGTCATGGCGGTCCTTTCAGAGCTCCACGGTGCAGTCGCCGACGGGGGCGCTGACGCAGATGCGGATGTCTTCGTCGGGGAGGGAGGACTCCTCGCCGGTGAGCACGTTGCGGACGGTGCCCTCGCTCTTGCGGGAGGTGCAGGTGAAGCAGATGCCCATGCGGCAGCCGAACTCGGGCCGCAGGCCGAGGGCCTCGGCCTGCTCCAGGAGCGACGCCCCGGAGTTGGGGGCCGACTCGCCGGAGCGGCTGAATGACACGTCGCCGCCCACCTCGCCGGAGGCGGCCGGACGCGGTGGCTTGAAGTACTCGACGCGGAGCGCGTCGGACCCGTCGTACGCCGCCTGGACGGCCTCGATCAGCGGCGCCGGGCCGCAGGCCCAGGTCGGCACGTCGCGGTAGCCGGGCACGAGGCGACCGAGCCAGGCCGGAGAGAGGGCCGGGTCGCCCAGCTCGGGATGGAGCAGGTGGACGTCGATGCCGTGGCCGGAGCGCCGGATCTCGTCGAGCTCGGCGGCGAAGATCTGGTGGTCGGGGCTCTGGGCGTAGTGCACGAACGTGATCCGGCCGCGGTGGGTGCGCCGCTGCAGGGAACGCAGCATCGACATCACCGGGGTGATGCCGGAGCCGCCGGAGATGAACACGATGTGCTCCGGCACGTGGTCGGGCAGCACGAAGTCACCCTCGGCCTGGGAGAGGTGGACCATCGTGCCCGGCCGGGCGTGCTCGACCAGGAACCGCGACACGACCCCGTCGGGGTTGGCGCGCAGCGTGATCGTGAACCGGTCGCCGTGGCGTGAGTCGGGGCTGGAGACGGTGAAGACGCGCGTCGTACGGCGGGCTCCGTTGATCTCCACGCCGAGCTGGACGTGCTGCCCCGCGCGGTGCCCGCGCCAGGTCGCGGTGGGCTGCAGCGTGATCGTCGCGACCGGCGGATGCCCGGGGACGTCGACCTCGCGTTCGACGGTGACGATGCGGGCGCGCACCTCGTGGGCGGCCCACATCGGGTTGACCTGCTCGAGGTAGCGGTCGACCCCGTGCGGGGACGTGAGGGCGGCCACGGCACGCGAGCGGAGGATGCTCTGCCCAATGCTCATCTGGGGGGCTCCTTCGTCGAGTTTGAGTGTACGTTCGTACACCGAAAACCCTCGCAGGGCGCCCGCGCACAGGTCAACCGGCTGAACCGTGACTGTGCACACATGTGCACTGATACGATCGTGGGTTGTGACCGAGACCCGGGGAGAGCGCAAGGAGCGCACCCGGCGGGCGATCCTCGACGCCGCGCTGGCCCTCTGTGAGGAGAGCAGCCTGGTCGCGCTCTCCCTGCGCCAGGTCGCCAAGGAGGTCGGGATCGTCCCGACCGCGTTCTACCGCCACTTCGACTCCATCGAGGCCCTCGGCCTGGCCCTCGTCGACGAGTCCTTCGTGTCGCTGCGCGCGATGCTGCTCGACGTACGACGCAGCAACCCGGGCTTCGACCACACCATCGACTCCTCGATCGGCATCCTGGTTGAGCACGTGCACCGCCAGCGGGCGCACTTCATGTTCATCGCGCGCGAGCGCGCCGCCGGGCCGGCCCAGGTCCGCGAGGCGATCAACCGGGAGATCAAGCTCTTCGAGCACGAGCTGGCCACCGACCTCGCGCGGCTGCCGGGCACGGCCGCGTGGTCGTCGGACGACCTGCGGATCCTGTCCGGCCTGATCGTCACCGCCATGGTCGCGACCGCCGAGGCGATCCTGCGCTCCCCGGGACGCCCCGACGTCGAGAAGCAGATCGTCGAGGACGCGCGCGTCCAGCTGCGGATGGTCCTCGTCGGCGCGCTCAACTGGCGCTCGCGCAGCTGAGTCGAGCGGTTCTCGCGACACGACCGGGCGCCATGTGGTCGACTGCCCCATGAGCATCGCTGCCGACCTCGGCTACGCGTTCAAGCGGCCCAACCCGTTCCAGCGGCTGATGCAGGCGTTCGCGTCCAGCCGCCCCGGGGCGTGGCTCTTCTCCAAGCTGCTGCACCATCTCGACGACGCCGTCGGCCGGCTCAGCGGCGGGAAGCACAGCGTGCCCGGGCTGCTGGCCGGGCTGCCCGTGGTCGACGTCACCACCACCGGCCGCAAGTCCGGGCTGCGTCGTACCACCCACCTGATCTCGATCCCGGTCGGCGACACCCTCGCGCTGCTCGGGACCAACTTCGGCCAGACCTCGACCCCCGCCTGGGTCTACAACCTCGAGGCCGACCCGCACGCCAGCATCACCTTCCGCGGCACCACGCTGGACGTCGTGGCGCGGCCGGCGACGGAGGCGGAGTTCGACGACGTGATGGCCGCCTCGGCCGGCGTCTACGGCGGCTACCGGAAGTACCGCAAGCGGATCACCGGGCGACGGGTCCGGATCTTCGTGCTGGAGCCCGCGGCCTAGGTCGCGCGCGGGAGGACCGGGCGCACGGTGACCTCGGGGATCGTGGCGTCCGGCGGCAGGTCGAGCACGTGCAGGATCGTCTCGGCGACGGTCTCCGGGGAGATCCAGCGCGACGCGTCGTAGGTGCGCCCCTCCTGCTCGTGCACCTTCTCCTGCATGGGGGTGGCGGTACGGCTCGGGAAGACCGTGGTCACGCGCACGCCGTGCTCGACCTCCTCGGCCCGCAACGAGTCGGCGAACCCACGCAGACCGAACTTCGACGCGGCGTACGCCGACCAGTCCGCGCTCGCCGCGAGCCCCGCCGACGAGTTGACGAACACGAACGTCCCCCGCGTGCGTCGTACGGCGGGCAGGCACAGGCGGGTGAGCACGGCCGGGGCCACCAGATTGACGTCGACCTGCGCGCGCAGCTGCGCAAGCGGCTGGTCGGCAACCGGCGCGAGGTCGACCACGCCGGCCACGTGGTGCACGGAGTCGAGCTCGTCGGGCAGCCCGGTCAGCGCGGCGACGGCCTCTGGGTCAGCCAGGTCGGCGACCATTACCTGGCTGCCGGGGTAGCGCGCGAGGAGCCCGGCACCCCGCTCCTCGGAGCGGGCGAGCAGCACCAGACGGGCGCCGCGCGCGTGCAGCCGGTCGGCGAGCGCCGCCCCGATCCCGGAGCCGGCCCCGGTCACCAGGTGCGTCGCCGGCCGGCTGACGGGACCGCTCATCGGGTGAAGACGACCTTGCCGAAGATGTCCCCTCCGGCCATCGCCGCGAAGCCGTCGCGGGCCTCGGTCATCGGGATCGCCCGGTCGATCAGCGGCCGGGCGCCGGTGGCGTCCAGCATCGTGACCAGTGACGCGAGCTCGGCGCGGGTGCCCATGGTCGAGCCGATCACGCTGAGCTGGAGGAAGAAGATCCGGGTGAGCTCGGCGTCGTCGAGCTTGGGGCCGGACGTCGTACCGCTGATCACGATCCGGCCGCCGGGGCGCAGGGCACGGATCGAGTGGGACCACGTGGCGCGGCCGACCGTCTCCATGACCGCGTCGACCTTGACCGGCAGCCGGGCGCCGGACTCGAACACCTCGGGCGCCCCGAGCTCGAGCGCCTTGGCCCGCTTGGCCTCGTCGCGCGAGGTGGCGAGCACCTTGAGCCCTCCGGCCCGGGCCAGGGTGATCAGCGCGGTCGCCACTCCCCCGCCGGCGCCCTGGACCA
>JBAZRQ010000179.1:0-5266 GCA_041662925.1 Nocardioides sp.
GCAATGCTGGGCCACAGGGTGCGCACCAACAGCGAGGCGCTGACCGCGGTGCTCCAGCCGCCGGGGGAGGACCTGTCGCGCGGGCCGACGATCTCCAGCGACTTCTACCCCGACCCGGACACCCACGTCACCCAGAACCGGTTCGTGGGTGGGTGGCACATGCGGCTCCAGGTCGGTCCGATCGTCGACGGCGAGCGGAAGCTGGGCCGCGCCGTGCGGACCCTGGGCCGGCTGGCGGTCTCGCCCGTGGCGCAGGCGCGGCGGATGGCCGCACGGGGCTTCGAGCGCCGGCTGACCGTGCTCACCGTCATGCAGCACCTCGACAACGAGCTGGCCTTCGACCGCCGGCGCTCCCCGGTCCGGCCGTGGCGGCGCGTGCTGCGGTCGCGGGCGGTGCCCGGCCGCCAGGCGCCGAGCTACCTGCCCGTGGCCAACGAGGTCACCCGGGCGTTCGCGGAGTCGTCGGGCGGCACCCCGCTGAACCTGCTGGGCGAGACCGTCGGCGGGCTCTCCGTGACCGCGCACATCCTGGGCGGTGCGGTGATGGGTGCCTCGCCGGCCGACGGTGTGGTCGACACCTCGCACGAGGTCTTCGGGCACCCGGGTCTCTATGTGGCGGACGCCAGCACGATCCCGGCGAACCTCGGGGTCAACCCGTCGCTGACGATCACCGCGCTGGCCGAGCGCTTCGCCTCGCTGTTCCCGCCCGCGCCCGAGGGCGCCGTACGCCGGGAGCCGGTCACGGCGCGCCCGGCCGGCACCCCAGCGGCCACGGACGGTGCCCGGTGACCGGCGTACCCGCGCTGCTGCGCGCATGGTCGAGCCTGCCGGCGCCCGCCCTCGACGACGTCGTGGGCACGCTGCGGGCCGAGTTCGTGGCGCCGCTGCGTCAGGTGGCTCCGGTCGGGCTGGGTCTGGTGGGGCTCCCGCGCTGGCACGGCAAGCGCTTCGACCGGTCGGGTCCCGGGGAGCTGGTGGGGGTCAACCTCGTCGGCTCGCGCGACGGCTCCGGATCGCTGGAGGAGCGGCTGGTCATGCGGGCGGTGCTCGGTGCGGGTCTGGCCGACGGGCTGCCCGCGGTGGTGGTGACGTACGCCGCCGACGGGCCGCGGCCGTGGCGGTGGGTGCGCGACGAGCTCCGGGTCGGGCGCGACGGGGTGTTGGTAGGGATGTCGTACGTCGACCGGCCGCTGCTGCGCCGCGGCGGGCTGCCGTTCCTGCTCCACCGCTAGCACCCACAGGCAAGTGCACAGGTCGGGCATGATCGCCCGTATGTCGGTATCGGGTGCAGCGCGCCTCCACAGCCAGCGCCCGGCCCAGCTGGTGCTGGTCCCCGTGCTGGTCCCCGTGCTGGTGGTCTCCGTGCTGGTCTCCGGTGGCGCGGCGTCGTGGACGCCGCAGGCGGCACAGGCGTCGGAGATGCCGGTGGCCGCAGTGGTGCGGGTCAACCAGGTGGGCGTCGCGACGGGGGAGCCGGTGGTGGCGTACGCGATGACGCGCGCTCCCGTGCCAGGCGCGACGTACGACGTCGTCGCCCAGGGTGGTGGGGTCGTGTCGTCGGGCGTGGTGGGGGCGGACACGGGCAGGTGGAGCGCGCGGTGGCCGCACGTCTACCGGATCGTCGCGGCACCGGTGACCGAGCCCGGCCGCTACCGCGTCGTCCTGGGTGGCGTCGCGTCCGGTGTTTCGCCGGCGTTCGTCGTGACGGGCGCGCGTGGCCTGTACGGGCCGCTGGCCGCCAACGGGGTGCGGTTCTTCCAGGCGCAGCGCGACGGCGCCGACCTGGTGCCGGGTGTCCTGCGGCGCCGGGCGAGCCATCTCGCCGACCGGCGGGCCGCCGCGCACCGCCCGCCTCGCTACCGCGGTGGCCGCCTGGTGGGCGACCTGCGTGCCACGGGGCGCAGCGTGAACGTGTCGGGCGGCTGGTTCGACGCGGGGGACTACCTGAAGTTCGTGGAGACGACCAGCTACGCCGACGCGTTGCTCCTCGTCGCGGCCAGGGATGCGGAGGTGGCGGTCCCGGGGTTGCGCGCCGAGGCGCTGTACGGCGCGCGGTGGCTGGACCGCGTGTGGTTGGAGCGCTCCCGCACCCTCGTCTACCAGGTGGGGATCGGTGAGGGCCGCGATGGTCTGCTCGGTGACCACGACGTGTGGCGCCTGCCGCAGGCCGACGACCGGCGCCGCGTCCACCCGGGCTCGCCGGCCTACTACGTCAAGCACCGGCCGGCGTTCGTCACCGGGAGCCGCTCGGAACCGATCAGCCCGAACCTCGCGGGGCGTACGGCGGCCGCGTTCGCCCTGGCCGCCCAGGTCCTGGCGCCCGACCACCAGCGCCGTGCCCGCGCCTACCTCGCCAAGGCCCGCGCGGTCTTCGCCCGGGCAGACGTCAACGGCGGCGACCGGCTGCTGACGACGTCGCCGCACTCCTACTACGAGGAGGACGAGTGGCGCGACGACCTCGAGCTCGGTGCCACCGAGATCGCGCTGGCGGGCCAGGCACTGCGGGTGCCGGCGGCCCGGCAGCGCGCGGACCTGCAGGTGGCGGCCCGGTGGGCGAGGGCCTACCTGCGCAGCCCGCGGCACGGTTGGTACACGTTGGCGCGTGACGACCAGTCCGCGGTGGCGCACGCCGACCTGGTCCGCGCGGCGGCGGCGCACCCGGGGCTACGGCTGCCGGTGACGCGTGCGGACCTGACCGGTGACCTGGCCGCGCAGCTGCGGGTCGCGCGGGCACGGTACGCCGCCCCGCTGGCCTTCGGCGGTGACGAGGACCCCGGGGCGGACTTCGCGTTCGGGGTCGCGGTGACCGAGCGTCTCTACCGGCAGGCGACCGGCTCCTCGTCCTTCGCTGCCCAGGGCGCGTCGATGCGCGACTGGGCGTTGGGGGCGAACGCCTGGGGCACCTCGCTCGTCATCGGTGCCGGCACGACGTACCCCCGGTGCCCGCACCACCAGGTCGCGAACATCCTCGGTGCCCGCCCCGGCGCAGGAGGGGTCCTGCTGGGCGGGGTGTCCAACGGTCCGGCGTCGGCGTCGTACTTCACGGGCCTGGGCCGTCATGGCGCCTACGCGCGCCGATGCGTCACCGGTGGCTGGGCCGGGTACGACGGTCAGGGTGCGCGCTACCGCGACGACGTGCGTGCCTACGCGGCCACCGAGCCGGCGCTCGACTATGTGGCGGTGTCGGTGCTCGCGTTCGTCCTGGAGGCCAACGAGTAGGCGCATCGGCGGGATGCCCCTCTGGCCTCAGAGCTCTTCGAGGGTGGCGGTGGCGCTGATGTTCACCCGACCCTCGACGATGCTGGTGTCCAGGTTGGTCACGGACAGCTCGGGGCGATCCAGCAGCGGCTGCGTCGGCAGCAGCGCCGCGATCGCGCCGAGAGGCCGAGCGACCACCATGCCGTCCTCGAGTCCGATCTCGAGCTGGATCGGACCCGGAAGAGGAATCGGGAGCGGCAGGTCGGAGAGGCTCAGCAGCAGCCTCCCGTCCTCGACCGTCAGCTGAGCTCCCGGCAACAGGCCCTCGATCTGCTCCACGTCGAGCGTGGCCGTTGCGTCCAGCGACTGGCCGCGCTTCTCGAGCCCCACCGACGCCACGTCGAACGGCCCCGCCTCCAGGGTGTCGATCTCGGCGTCGAGCGCGTCCACGCCGCCGAACTTGTCCAGCATCTCCTCCATGTCCTCGATGTCCAGGGTCGCCGAGGACATCTGGATGGCGGCGCTCTCCACGTCGCCGAAGAGCAGCATGACCGCGGGGAAGGCCGAGATCTCCACGTCGGTCACCACCCCCATGCCCGCGAGCTCGTCACGCACGCGGTTCTCGGCGACCGAGGGCAGCGCGGCCTCCGTCGTGATCGCGGCCAGAGTCAGGATGAGGGCCGTACCCACGGCTGCTTTACGTCGTCGCATGGGCGGCGATACTAGACAGCGCTGTCTCGCTTTGTCCATCTCGCACCGCGGCGAGGTCGGTGGCGCCGTGGTCAGCGCGGCCCGAAGCCGCTGACGAACGCGTTCGCCACCAGGTCTCCGGCGCGGTCGGGGTCGATCAAGCCGGCCCCGGCTGCTCGGACCGCGCTCATCAGCATCCCGGCGAGGACCAGCCCGAGCCACGCGGGGTTCGCGCTCCGGGAGAGCTCGCCGTTCGCGACGCCCCGGACCAGGACTCCGAACAGCGGCTCCAGGGCCTCGTTGCGGGCGGCGAGGAAGTCCTCGTCGTTGTCGGCGCCCTCGGTGAGCAGGATGCGGAACCGCATGCCCAGCGGGACGAGCACCGCCGCGGCCCGACGGATGCCCTCGTGGGTGTCGCATTCCGGCAGGCCGGCACCGGCGAGAGCGGCGGAGGCTCGCGACAGCGCCTCAGTGCGGATCGCGGCCCGGAGCGCGTCGCGGTTCTCGAAGTGACGGTAGAGCGTCGCCCGGCCCAGCCCGGCGCGGGTGGCGACCTCGGACAGGGAGGCCTGGGGGGCCACCGCGAGCACGTCGGCGGCCGCGTCGAGGAGCGCGGCGCGGTTGCGCAGCGCGTCGGCGCGGCCGTGCTCCTCCCCCTGGACTGCCATGCCGGCCAGCGTACCGAGTCACGTCCCTTCGGAAGCGAGGTATGGTTGTCCCAAATGAGACAATAATGTCTCGCTTCTATCCGACAGGGGTCGGGTCATGAATCCGCCACCGAACCACCGGGAGCCGTGATGCTTCGCGCACTTGCCACCTTCTCCGTCCGCCGCCGCTGGCTGGTCATCGTTACCTGGCTGCTGCTCGTCGGCGGGGTCCTCGCTGCCGGGCTGAACTACGGAGGCTCGTTCAGCAACGACCTGTCGATCGAGGACGCCGACTCCCAGGCCGCGTACGACACCCTCGCGGAGAAGCTCCCGGAGATGTCGGGGGACGGCATGCAGGTCGTCATCCACGACGAGGACGGGGTCACCCAGGCGACGGTGCGCAAGGCCGTCGACGCGGCGGTCGCGCAGGTCACGGAGCAGCCGGGCGTCTCCTCGGTCTCCACCCCCTACGGCCCGGGCCAGGGGATGGTCTCCGAGGACGGCACCACGGCGGTCGCCACCGTCCGCTTCGACGACCGCGCCGCCGACATCGACCAGGGCCACATCGAGGCCGCCCAGGATGCCTTCGCCCCGGTGGAGGATCTGGGGGCCCAGGTGGAGTTCGGAGGCCCCGCGCTCAACGCGCAGAACCACCCCTCGGGCAGTGAGGCGATCGGCCTGGCTGCTGCGGTCCTCGTGCTCCTGGTGGCGTTCGGCTCGGTGTTCGCGAT
>JBAZRQ010000180.1:0-5256 GCA_041662925.1 Nocardioides sp.
CTCGAGGACTTCGGGATCAAGGTCGCCGAGCGGGTCCCGCTGACCCCCCATCCCAACGACCACAACCTCGCCTACCTGCTGACCAAGCGCGACCGGATGGGCCACCACCTGCCCGACCTCGACCAGCCCGACCTCGACCAAGGAGCGATCTGATGAGCGGCCACGGAGCACCCACCCAGGCACCTGTCGACTGCCACGACCTGCGGGTCGCGGTCGTCGCGGCGAGCTGGCACACCCAGGTCATGGACGGCCTGGTGGCCGGCGCCGAGCGGGCGCTGGCCGCCCACGAGGTCGAGGCCCCCGTCGTGGTCCGCGTGCCGGGCACCTTCGAGCTGCCCGTGGTGGCCGCGGCGCTGGCCGCCCAGGGGTACGACGCCGTGGTGGCGCTCGGCGTGGTCATCCGCGGCGGTACCCCGCACTTCGACTACGTGTGCTCCGCCGCGACCGACGGGCTGACCCGGGTGGCCCTGGACCACCAGACGGCGGTCGGCTTCGGCGTGCTCACCTGCGACACCGAGGAGCAGGCCCTCGACCGGGCCGGGCTCGAGGGTTCGTCGGAGGACAAGGGCTACGAGGCGACCGCCGCGGCCCTGCTGACCGCGCAGACCCTCAAGCGGGTCAGACGCGGTTACGTGGACTGACTTCGTCAGTCCATTGGGAGTACTCGCTGCGCTCGTACTCCCGCGGCGTGTTCGTCTCGCCGCGAACGCCCGGGGACGGCCAAGGCGCGCTCGGACCGTAGGCTGAGGCCCGTGAAGACGTTCGACGAGCTCTGGGCCGAGCTGAGCGACAAGGCTCTGACCCGCCCCGATGGATCCGGCACCGTGCGCCAGCTCGACGCCGGGGTGCATGCCATCGGCAAGAAGCTGGTCGAAGAGGCCGCCGAGTCCTGGATGGCCGCCGAGCATGAGGGCAAGGAGCGGGCGGCCGAGGAGATCAGCCAGCTGCTCTACCACGCCCAGGTGCTGATGCTGGCCACGGGCATCGAGCTCGACGACGTCTACGCCCACCTCTGAGGTCTCATATGTCTCTCTTGCGCGTCGCGGTCCCCAACAAGGGGGCGCTGTCCCAGTCGGCCTCCGACATCCTGCGTGAGTCCGGCTACCGCCAGCGCTCGGACTCCAAGGAGCTGACCCTCATCGACGCCGAGAACGGCGTCGAGTTCTTCTACCTGCGCCCGCGCGACATCGCGCTGTACGTCGGCGAGGGCACCCTCGACGTCGGCATCACCGGGCGCGACCTGCTGCGCGACTCCGGCGCGAAGGCCGAGGAGTCGCTCAGCCTCGGCTTCGGCCGCAGCACGTTCCGCTTCGCCGGGCCGGCAGGCAAGTACACCGACCTGAGCCAGCTCGCAGGCACCCGCATCGCCACGTCGTACGTCGGGATCGTGCGCGCCTTCCTCGAGGAGCGCGGCATCGAGGCGACCGTGACCCGGCTCGATGGGGCGGTGGAGTCGAGCATCCAGCTCGGGGTCGCCGACGTGATCGCCGACGTGGTCGAGACCGGCAGCACCCTGCGCCAGGCCGGGCTGGAGACCTTCGGCGAGGCCATCCTCGAGTCCGAGGCGGTGCTGATCACGCGCAACGGCCAGGTGCCGGCCGACTTCGAGATCTTCAAGCGCCGCGTCGACGGTGTCCTCGTGGCACGCAGCTTCGTGATGATGGACTACGACATCGAGGAGCAGCACGTCACCCGCGCGGTGGAGCTGACTCCCGGGATCGAGGGCCCCACCATCTCGCCGCTGCATCGCGAGGGCTGGGTCGCCGTCCGGGCGATGGTCCCGCGCGCCGGGGCGCAGCGGCTGATGGACGAGCTCTACGGCGTCGGTGCCCGCGGCATCCTCACGACCGACATCCATGCCTGCCGACTCTGAGCCCGGGCTGGTCCCGTTGCCCCACACCTGGCGGCCGATAGGCCCGCGCGTGGCCGGGATCGTCGCCGCTGCCGTGGTGCTGGTGATGACGGTGTTCCTGTGGGTCGGCTTCGACGACGAGACCCGCGCCGCGGTCACCCCGTTCCAGCGCGGGACCGTCGTCGCGTTCGGACTGCTGGCGGCCTCGGTGATCCACGCGCTGGCCCGCTCGCGGGTCGACGCCGGCGTCGACGGCCTCGTGGTGGTCAACGGCTACCGGCGCCACACCTACGCCTGGGAGCAGGTCGTGGCCGTCCGGATGCCGCCGGGAGCCCCCTGGGTGACGCTCGACCTCGCCGACGGCACGACCGCGTCGGCGATGGGGATCCAGGGCTCCGACGGAGCCCGGGCCCGGCGCGCCGTACGCGAGCTCCGCGCCCTCGTGGACCGCCCGACCCACGGTGGTTGAGGTGCGAGCGCAGCGCTTGTCCTGAGGTGCGAGCCTGCGAGCCTCGAAGGGAGCCTCGAAACCTCAGAACCCGTAGACCCTCCGGACCCGCTGCCAGTAGCTCCGGGTCAGCGCCGCCTCCACCGCGGGGCCGGCACGCAGCACGGGCGGCAGGGCGACGCGGCACTCTGCGCCCGCACAGTCGCGGGTGCGCCACCACACCCTGCGCAGCGCGCGCTCGACCGCGGCGTGGCCGGGCCGTCCGTAGACGTTGTCCTGCTGCAGCGGGTCCCGCTTGAGGTCGTAGAGCTCGTGCTCGTCGGTGCGGTTGCGGATGTAGGAGTAGCGCGCGGTGCGGATGCCGATGGAGGTGCGTGGACCGCGGAAGCCCGGTGACTGGCCGTCGTACCCTTCGGCGTGCGTGGCCTCGTTGAGCACGGGGACGGTCCAGCCGCGGTCGCCGCGCAGCATCGTCGGCACCCGGCTGGTCCCGTCGGCCTGGCGCGGTGACACGGCGTCGGCGAGGTCGAGGATCGAGGCGGAGACGTCGATCGTGGTGACCGGGTCGAAGCGGCTGGCCTTCGCGCGGATGCCCGGCCCGGTGACCAGGAACGGCACCCGCAGCGAAGGCTCGTGGGCGCGGACCTTGCCGCTGCGGCGCCGGTGCTCGCCGAGGTAGTAGCCGTTGTCGGAGGTGAACATGAAGACCGTGTCGGCCCACTCGCCGGAGCGCTTCAGCTCGCGGACCAGCCGCTTGACCTGCTGGTCCATGACGTAGATGGCCTCCGCGCGCTGCCGGGTGAGCTCGGCCAGTGCGCGTCGCTCCCGCGCGTTGGGCTCCGGCAGCCTGCTGAACGCCTTGGGCTTGTCGGAGATGTCGCGCTCGCTGGGGCCGCCCCCCTTGGGCATCCCGGCGCCGCGCGTGATCAGCCGGTCGAAGCGGCCCCGCACCGACGGGGGACGGGCGGGTGTCCGCAGGTCCTGCCTGCCGCCCCTGTCGTCGGTCAGGAACGACGGCGGGTCGTCGGGCTCGCGCGGCCCACCGAAGTGCGGGGCGAGGTAGTTGACGTACATGAAGAACGGCCTGGCGCGGCGGCTGAAGCCGCGGGCCATGTCGACGGAGAAGTCGCCGATGACGTGGGACTGGTAGCGGCCGCGGTAGCGGTTGTCGACCCGGCCGTTCACGTTGAACGGCGTGTCCAGGTAGTTGTAGGTGCTGCCGTGCACGCCCACCCCGCGCACCGCGTCGATCGAGGCCCGCCAGTCGGTCCAGCCGCGCGGCACGTACTTGTACGACGGCCTCCCGCTCACCTTGGAGCGGGCGGGGCCGTAGCGGTTGAGGTACTTGCCGATGAAGCCGGTCGAGTAGCCGGCGGCCCGCAGCGAGGTCGCGAGCGTGCGGGAGTCGTCGAAGGCGCCGTAACCGTAGGGCGCCTCGTGCCAGTAGACCCGGTGGTTGTGGGCGTAGCGCCCCGTGAGGAACGACGCCCGGGCCGGGCAGCACAGCGGGTAGGGGGAGAAGGAGTTCTGGAAGGTCAGCCCGTGCTCCGCGACCGTCGCCCGCAGCGACGGCATGTGGGCCAGCTCGTCGGTGCGCATGTCGTCGGCCATCACCACGACGATGTTGGGCCCGATGTTGGGCCCGATGTTGGGCCCGATGTTGGGCCTGCCGGGCTTGCCCGGCTGGTCCGGTGCGGCCGCCTGCACCGACGAGGGCCCCGGGGTCGCCCCCAGGGCGCTCGGCGGCCCCGAGGGTACGGCGAGCCCGGCGGCGAGCACGGCCGCGCCGACCAGGCCGGGCGCGCCCCAGCGTCGGAAGGAGGACCAAGGAAGCACCGGCACAACCTAGGTGACGCGCGGTGAGGCCGTTCGGTTCGCCCCTGGTGTCAGTCGTCCCAGTGGGTGAACGGCTGCTGGAGGCCTGTGCCGTCGACGAGGAGGTCGGCCCGGGCCCGGGTGTCCTCGCGGCCGAAGTGCTCGGTCTCGTCGTGCATCCACTGCCGCCACCGATCCTCCAGCAGGACGCCGTCGCGCTCGAGCCCCCGGGCGAGCCGCAGGTCGGCGGGCGCCTCGACCCACACGAGCAGGGTGCACAGCCCGGCGTGCGCCCGGGCGCCGGACCCGACCCCCTCGAGCACCAGCAGCGGCCCGGGCCGGACGGTGACGGTCTCGACGTACTGCTCCAGGTCCCAGTCGTAGCGCAGGTAGTGCCCGGCCTCGTCCACGGCCAGCGGCAGCAGGAGTGCGTCGAGCTGGTCCGAGACGCGGGGGAGGCCCTCCCAGCCGTCGTACAGGGAGTCCATGTGCACGACCGGGGCGCCGGCCCGGTCGCCGATCGCCGCGGCCAGCGTGGTCTTGCCCGAGCCGGCTGGGCCGTCGACGCAGATCAGCCGCCCGGAGCCCAGCGTCGCCGGCCGCGAGCGGGCCAGCTCGAGGGCCGTCGCGGCGACGTCAGAAGGCGTGACCGTGGCCACGGTAGGTCCGGACCTCCTGGGTCAGCTCCCGGCCCGTGAGCAGGTGCACCGTCCTGGTGTGCTCGAACAGCTCGCCGGCCTTGGCGTGGCGGAACCACACCAGGTCGCCGATCGCGAGCAGTCCGGCGGGGTGCCCGGTGAGGGGTGTCTGGACCTCGCCGGCACCCTCCAGACCGGTCAGGTGGAGACCGGCCGGCGCCCACGGCGTCGGCAGCCGGTCGACCCCCGCCGGGCCGGACGCCACGAACCCGCCGCCGTGGACGGTGGCCAGGTGCGGCGAGGGGCGGCGTACGACGGGCAGCCCGTAGAACGCCGCAGGGCGCGGCCGGAACGACTGGTAGTGGTCGAACAGGGTGGGTACGAGCAGGCCGGACCCAGCGGCCACCTCGGTGACCACGGGGTCGGCGACGGTCGCCTCGATGGAGCCGGAGCCGCCGGCGTTCCAGAACTCCAGGTCGACGACCTCGCGCAGGGCGTCCGCG
>JBAZRQ010000181.1:0-5247 GCA_041662925.1 Nocardioides sp.
CGCCGCCGACGGTGCCGCTGTTGTCGAGGTCGTGCCCGCTCGGGACGCCGGTGTTGGACGGCGCGACGAAGGCGTAGGGGTAGTGGATCGGTCTGGCTCCGCCGTGCCCGACCTCGAGGTAGTTGTCGCGGAACAGGTCGACGGCGGCCCGGCCGGGCACGTAGTCGAACTCGTTGAGCAGCAGCACGTCGGGACGGGTGCGCTGGATGATCTCGGCCACCGCCGCGGCCTGCGGGTCGTCCGGGGTCGAGAGGTCCTCGACGAGCTCGCCGGCGCGGGCGCGGTTGAGCGAGGCGTTGAACGTCTGGAAGCGGACGGTGGGGTGCCGGTCCGCGTGGTGATGACCGGAGCCGCCCTGCCCGGAGGCGGGGCCCGCTGCCAGTCCGGCGACGGTCATGGTCGTGGTGAGAGTGATGGCCGCGGCGCTCGCCACGACGGCCCGAGAGAGAGTCATGCTCCGATGTTGCCACGCCCACGTGCCGGGCGGTCGAACGCGAGGTGACCATCAGGAAGGACGAAAGTCACCGCAGCAGCTCCCCTCATGAAGGACCGAGGTCACTGGCCCACCGACGGCAGACCTGCTGGAATCGGGGACGTGACCCTCACCCAACACCCGGCTGGCGACCTCGAAGGCCAGCTCTCGCGACTCCCTGCCAACCCCCGCGTTGTCGCCACCGGAAACCACGCCACCCCGTGGACCACGCTGCGTCGGATCGACGAAGCCCTGCCCGAGTACCGCCTGTGGGTGCTCAACGGTCAACCCGGACTGCCCGATCGTGACGGCGTCACGCTGGAGACGTCGTTCGTCGGACCCGGGATGCGGCGCAGCCCACGGCTGAGCTACATCCCGTCGCGGCTCTCATTGGTGCCGCTGCTGTTCAGCGGCCCGCTGCCGCCGGACGTGGTCCTCATCCACACCACGCGCCCGCGCCACGGCAAGGTCTCGCTCGGGGTCGAGGTCAACGTGCTGCCGGCGGCGATCGAGGCGGCCCGGCGTACCGGCGGCCTCGTGGTCGCGCAGGTCAACGACAACATGCCGTGGACCTCGGGCGACGCGCTCGTCGATGTCGCCGACATCGACGTCATGGTCGAGGTGGACGAGCCGCTGCTGCACGCCTCCGGCGGCAGCTCGATCGACGCGGACTCCGCGAGGATCGGCGAGCTGGTGGCGGCGCGCGTCGGCGACGGGGCCACGCTCCAGGCCGGGATCGGCGCCGTCCCCGACGCCACCCTGCACGGGCTGGTGAACCGCCGCGGGCTGCGGATCTGGACCGAGATGTTCTCCGACAGCGTGCTCGCCCTCGAGCGGGCCGGTGCCCTCGACCGCGAGGTGCCGATCACGGCGTCCTTCCTGTTCGGCTCCCCGGAGCTGCTCGAGTGGGTCGACGGCAACGACCGGGTGCGGATGGTCCGCACGGAGGTGACCAACGACCCCGCGCTGATCGCCCGCAACCAGGCCATGGTGAGCGTCAACACCGCGCTCCAGGTCGACCTGTTCGGCCAGGCCAACGCGTCGCGCATCAACGCCCGGATCCACTCGGGTTTCGGTGGCCAGACCGACTTCATCGTCGGGGCGATGCACAGCTTCGGCGGGCAGGCGTTCATCGCCCTGCGCTCCTGGCACCCGAAGGCCGACTGCTCGACGGTGGTCGCCCTGGTGGACGAGCCGGTGACGTCGTTCCAGATGAGCGCGATCGTCACCGAGCAGGGGCTCGCCGAGCTGTACGGGCGCGACCAGTGTGAGCAGGCCCGCCAGATCATCGAGCACGCCGCCCACCCGAGCGTGCGCGAGGACCTGCGTGAGGAGGCGGTCGAGCTCGGCCTCGTGCGAGGTCCCTAGGATTGGACGCATGACGCAGCAGCCGTTCAGCCGTCCCGGAGCGATCGACCTGTCCGCCCTGAAGCGACCCGCGGCACCGCCGCCGGCCGCCGGCGCGGGTGCCGGCCCTGCCGCGGGCTCCGGCGCCGGGCCTGGCGCCGGAGCCACGTCGTACTCCCTGGAGGTGACCGAGCAGAACTTCCAGGAGGTCATCGAGCGGTCGATGACCGCACCGGTCCTGCTGGTCCTGTTCTCGCGCTCGCGGATGCCGGAGAGCGGCCAGCTCGCCGACGACCTGGCGACGCTCGCGGGCGAGTTCGAGGGCAGGTTCCTTGCCGGGCTCGTCGACGTCGACGCCTCCCCGGGCATCGCCCAGGCGATGCAGGTCCAGTCCATCCCCCTCGTGGTCGCCGTGCTCGACGGCCGCCCGGCGCCGCTGTTCCAGGACGTCGTGCCGATGGCCGAGCTCCGCACGGCGCTGACGCAGGTCATGCAGCAGCTCGCGACACAGGGCATGACCACCCGGCACCAGCCGCTGACCGGCCCCCTGACCGGCGCGGCCGAGGCCGCCGACGACGGCGACGGCGAGGAGCAGGTCGACCCGAGGTACGCCGCGGCGCAGGACGCGCTCGCGGCCAACGACATCGACGGTGCCGTCGCGGAGTACCAGAAGCTGGTCGACGCCAACCCGGCCGACGCCGAGGCCGTCGCCGGCCTGGCGATGGCGAAGGTGCTCCAGCGGACGCAGGGCGTCGACCTCACGGCGGCCCGCGAGGCCGCGGCGGCCGCCCCCGACGACCTGGCCGCCCAGAGCCTGGTCGCCGACCTCGACCTGCTCGGCGGTCACGTCGACGACGCGTTCGACCGGCTCGTCGAGCTCGTGCGCCGCTCGGCCGGCGACGAGCGCAACAAGGCGCGTGAGCACCTGCTCGCGCTGTTCGCGGCGGTCGGCAACGACGACCCGCGGGTGCTCCGCGGACGCCAGAACCTCGCCTCTGCCCTGTTCTGAGCCGACCGGACCCGATGACCTCCGGTGCCGCAGGCGGACGGGGCCGCGATCGGTGTTACATGGGCTGGTCCGCGCCGCGAGCGAGGCCGGCCAGGACGGCAGCGACGGCGGGCGACGCGGTCATGCTGCGCCGGTGCAGGGCGAGGATGGCGCGGGACGGCACCGGGTCGTGGGCGGGTACGGCGACGAGCAGGTCGCCGAGCGGCTGACGACCGAGCCGGGGGACCAGGGCGATCCCGAGCCCTGCGCGGACCATCGCGAGGTGGCTGTCGAACTCCATCGACTGGTGCGCGATCCGCGGCAGCCGCCCGGTCCCGTCGTACATCCGGGTCAGCCACTGGCGGCAGATCGTGCCCTCGGGCGTGGCGAT
Organism: Nocardioides sp.; assembly: GCA_041662925.1. Lineage (GTDB taxonomy): Bacteria > Actinomycetota > Actinomycetes > Propionibacteriales > Nocardioidaceae > Nocardioides. The sequence continues at coordinate 3,199 of JBAZRQ010000181.1, forward strand.
CCACCCCTGCTCGACCAGGTCGCGGGGCGTGACCCGGCGCCGCCCGGCCAGCGGGTGGTCGCGGTGCACGATCACGTCGGCGACGTCCTGGGCCACCCGCACGGAGGCGAGGTGATCGGGGATGGCGAGGGCGACGTCGCCCCAGCTGTGCACGACACCCACCTCGCACTGCCCCGAGGCGACGAGGTCGACGGTGTCCCACGGCTCGCGCTCGGAGAGCTGAACGGTGAGGTCGGGGTGCTCGTCGATCAGGGACCGAACCACCGGCGCGATCAGCCCGCGCATGGCGGTGGAGAACGCCACGATCCGCAGGTGGCCGGCGACGGTCTCTGCCTGGAGGTGCAGCCCGGACTCGAGCTGCTCGAGGTCGCTGAGCACCCGGGCGCCGGCGTCGACGAGGTGCCTGCCGTGCCGGGTGAGCATCACGCCGCGACCGACCCGCTCGAGGAGCGGTACGCCGGTCTGGCGCTCGAGTCGCTTCACCTGCTGCGAGATCGCGCTCGGGGTGAAGCCCAGGGCCTCGGCGGCGCCGACGACCGAGCCGTGGGTGTCGACCGCTCGCAGCGAGGCCAGGGCGTTCAGGTCGATCATGCAGCGATGCTACACAGAACGATGCATGAACGTTCGCTGGTGCTTCCGGGTCTGAGACCCCAGGCTGGGCGGCGTGAACAGACGCGACTCGCTCCTGGCCGCCCTGGTCGCCGCCGTGTGGGGTTTCAACTTCGTGGTCATCGACTGGGGGATGGGCGACGTCCCGCCGCTGTTGTTCCTCACGGCCCGGTTTGTGCTGGTGGTGCTCCCGGCGGTCTTCCTCATCCCGCGCCCGCAGGCGCCGTGGCGGGTGGTCGTGGCGATCGGGCTCTTCATGTCCCTGGGGCAGTTCGGCTTCCTGTACGTCGGGATGGCGGCGGGCATGCCTCCGGGGCTGGCCGCCCTCGTGCTCCAGGCGCAGGTGATCTTCACGATCCTGATCGCGGCGGGGGTGCTTCGGGAGCGGCCCACCCCGGGCCAGGTCGCCGGGGTCCTGCTCGGCTCGGTCGGCCTGCTCGTGGTGGCCCTGGGCCGCGGCGGGGAGGTGCCGCTGCTGGCGCTGGCACTGACCCTGTTGGCGGCGCTGACCTGGGGCGTCGGCAACGTGCTCTCCCGCGCCTCGGGGGTCAGCGGCGGGCTGTCCCTCACCGTCTGGTCGGCGCTGGTCGTCCCGGCGCCGCTGCTGGCGCTGAGCCTGCTCCTCGACGGTCCCGCCGCGGTCGGCGACGGACTGGCGGCGTTCGGGTGGGAGGCGCTGGCCTCCAGCCTCTACACCGCCGGGCTGGCGTCCCTGGTCGGCTACGGCATCTTCAACACCCTGCTCGGCCGCAACCCCTCGGCGTCCGTGGTCCCGTGGGTGCTGCTGGCGCCCGTCGTGGCCATGGCCTCGGCGGCGGTGCTGCTGGACCAGTGGCCCAACGGGGCCGAGTCACTCGGTGGGCTGCTGCTGGTGCTCGGGGTGCTCGTCGCCGTGCGCCCGCCCCGGCAGGCCGGGGCGCCAGTGGTGCCCGCTACTGAGCCGGGTCTCCGAACGGCACGCACAGCACCGGCCGAGTGCTGAGGTGGAGCAGCTTGTGGGGGGTCGAGCCGAGCATCGCGCCCTTGAGCGGGCTCTCACCGGCGGTGCCGACCACGATCACGGTCGCCTCGTGGGCGTCGGCCACCTGGATCAGGGCCTGGGCCGGCTTGGCGTCGACGAGCTCGATCTGCGTGTCCACGCCCGCGGCGTGGGCGCGTTCGACGGCGTGGGAGAGCGCGGTGCGGCCGATCTCGCGCAGCGCGTCGCGGTGCGCCTTCAGCTCCTCCCCGACGTTGCCCGGGGGAGCGGCGCCGTAGACCAGGATCAACAGCTCGTCGAACCGCGCGGCCACGTTGATCGCCGTCGTCAGGGCTGCCTCGGCGCCCGGCGACTCGTCGTACCCCACCACTACTGCCATGGGCTCAGCCTCCCAGGCCGGACTCGGTGTAGGCCGGGCCGCCCCCGAGATTTGCCAGCGCGGACGCCAGCCGCCGGGTGGT
>JBAZRQ010000182.1:0-5244 GCA_041662925.1 Nocardioides sp.
CGAGGTCGACGGCTTCACCGGGGCCTACCGGACCCGGCGGGTCGACATCGTCCATGACGTGGGCGACAGCCTCTCCCCGCTGGTGGACCTCGGCCAGATCGAGGGTGGGTTCGTCCAGGGTGCCGGATGGCTGACCCTGGAGGACCTGCGGTGGGACGAGTCGGACGGGCCGACCCGGGGCCGGTTGGCGACCCAGGCCGCGAGCACCTACAAGCTGCCCAGCTTCAGCGAGATGCCCGAGGTCTTCAACGTGGCGCTGCTGCAGGGTGCGCACGAGGACGGCGCCGTCTACGGCTCCAAGGCCGTGGGGGAGCCGCCGCTGATGCTGGCGTTCTCGGTGCGGGAGGCGATCCGTGGCGCGGTGGCCGCGTTCGGCCACGACGGCGCCGGCGTCGAGCTGCCGTCCCCGGCCACACCGGAGGCGGTGTTCTGGGCGATCGAGCGCGCCCGCGGCGCCGCGGGGGGTGGCTGAGATGCACTGGCTCGCTGCGGTGGAGCGGCTCCGGCGCGAGCGCCGCCCCGGCGTACTCGTCACCGTGACGGAGGTCCGTGGTCATGCGCCGCGGGAGGCGGGCGCCAAGATGGTCGTCGCCCTGCGCGACCTCGGCTCCGACCCGGCCTCGCGGACCATCCCGGTGCAGGCCTGGGGGACCGTCGGGGGCGGCAACCTCGAGGAGAGCGCGCTCGTGCGCGCGGCCGATCTCCTCGCCGGCCCGCCGGGGCCGCCCGAGTCACTCACGGTGCAGCTCAACGACAAGGCTCGCACCGACCACGGACGCCAGTGCTGTGGCGGGGAGGTCACGCTGCTGTTCGAGCACCTGCCGGTACTGCCGGCGGTCGCGATCTTCGGGCTGGGCCACGTCGGCCTCGAGCTCGCCCGGATCCTCTCCCGCCTCGAGCTCGAGCTGCACCTGGTCGACTCGCGGGCCGACCGGGTGGGCGCCGCGCGGCTGGCGTTCCTCGACGACGGCCCGGCCTCGCTCCACCGGCACCACGCACCACTGCCCGAGCTCATCCTCGGCGAGGTGCCGCGGGGCACCCACGTGCTGGTGATGACCCACGACCACGCCGAGGACTTCGCCCTCTGCGACGCGGCGCTGCGCTGCGGGCACCTGGCCTCGATCGGCCTGATCGGTTCCTCGGCGAAGTGGCGCCGCTTCCAGCAGGGGCTGGCCGTCGAAGGCCATCCGGCGACCGCGGTCGCGCGTATCCAGTGCCCCATCGGGCGGCCCGAGCTCGTGGGGAAGGACCCCGCCACCATCGCGGTCGGGGTCGCCGCCGACCTGCTGCCCCGGCTCGCGCCGGTCCCGAGCAGGCCGGCCGGCCGTCAGGGCTCGACCGGGATGCCGAGGTAGCCGCCGCACAGCGCGACCACCTCGTCCAGGAACGCGTCGCGCTCGATGTCGGGTCGGTCGAGGACGTAGCGCACCGTCAGGTGCTCGATCGCCATCACCAGGACCCAGGCCGTCGTGGGGTGGTCGATGGACCGGGTGGTGCCCGGGCGGGCCGCGAGGTAGACGGTCACCAGCTCGCGCACCCGCCGCTCGAGCGCCGTACGGCGGTCCCGGTTGCGGGCCGTGGGCAGCTCCTCCATCACCACCCGCAGCAGCTCGACGTCCGCGCCGAGCGCGTCGAGCAGCGCGGCCGCCGTCGCCCGGATCATCCCCGGCCCGGCGTCGCCGATCCGGTCGGCGAGCGCGGCGGCCACCCGCTCGGCCACGGCGTCGGAGTGCCGGTCGATCACGGCCGCGACGATGGCGGCCTTGTCGGGGAAGTACTGGTAGAGCGAGCCCGGGCTGATCCCGGCTTCGCCCGCGACCCGGTTGGTCGAGAAGCCCTCGTAGCCGTCGCGCATCAGCACGGTGCGGCCGGCCTCGATGATCCGTTCGACCATCGCCTTGGAGCGGGCCTGCTGGGGTTGGCGGCGCATGGACGCGAATTGTATGCGAGTCATCGCTCGCGTCACGATGGAGGCATGAGCCAAGCCCCCGTGACGACGCCAGTGACGACGTACCCGACCCGCTTCCGAGAGGCCCAGGCCCGCGGTGAGCGGCTGGGTCGGGCGCTGCGCGTCGTGGCTGGGGTGAAGGAGGTCGACGAGGACCTGATGGCGCGCATCGGTTCCGGGTTCGGTGCCTGCGACGAGGCCGGCGCGGCGCTCGCGCACGCGATGCGTTTGCGAGCAGGGGCGCCGGGGCGGGTCTCGATGGCCGCCTTCCGGGCCGCCCTGGAGCGCGGCGTCACGAGCGAGGACCCGCCCGCGCTGGTGGACTTCTTCGCGGTCGTCGAGGCCGAGCCCGACTGGCTCGACTGGGACCTGCTCGCACGCGGGGCTCAGGTCTACAACCGCTTCGGCCAGAACGCCGCCGACGTGCTGCTGCAGCTCTCGCTGATCGGCGGCTACCGGTTCGGCGGCCCGACCGACCTGCTCGTCGCGACCGGCGGGCTGACCGGGGACACCACGCGGCGCCGTCTTGCCGAGACGCAGCAGTGGGCCACCTCGCTCGCCCGGCCGGGAGCCCTGCGCCGCGGCGGCGAGGCGTGGCGGCTGACCGTGCACGTCCGCGCGATGCACGCGCTGGTCAACGCCGGCTTCGAGCCGCGCTGGGACGTCGAGCGCTGGGGGCTGCCGATCAACCAGTCCGACCAGGCCGCCACGCTGGGCCTCTTCGACGCGGTGGTGCTCCTCGGCGTACGCGCCCTCGGGGTGCCGGTGAGTGCCGCCGACTCGCGCGCGGTCATGCACCTGTGGAAGTACGTCGGGTGGCTGATGGGCGTCGACGACGACCTGCTCGTCGACAGCGAGCGCGAGCGGCACCGGATCAACTACCACCTGCTGCTGGCCCAGGCCGACGTCTCCGAGGCGGGAGGTCAGCTGTCGCAGTCGATCCTCGCCGTCCAGAGCCAGCTGCACGTCGACGCGCCCGCACCGCTGCGCCGGCTGCACGGCCTGTGGAGCCGGGAGCGGCTGCTGAGCATGCTCACGGTCTTCCTGGGTCCCCAGAGCATGCGCGAGCTCGGGCTGCCGCTGCGCCCGCCGTGGGCGATCGGCTACGTGGTCGTGCTCAACACGCTGCGCTACCGCGTCCTCGGCCGGCTCCCCGGGGGACGGGCTCGCCTCGACCGCTGGGGTCGCCGTACCTCGACCCGGGTGCTGGGCCGCTACTTCGGCGACGAGCGGCCCGACGTGGGGGAGCTGCGCCGCTGAGGTGCGACCAATCCGGAGCCGTGGCGGTGACGAAGGGCGGTGGAAGGCCCACCGTGGGCCGAGCTCCCTCTGAACCGGAAGGTCCCTCCATGCGACTCCCCTCCCCCTCGCTGCTGGTCTCCGTCGCAGCACTCGTCATCGCGACCGGCGGCACGTCCTACGCCGTCGCCACGATCGGCTCCGACGACATCCGCAACGGCTCGATCCTTCCGCAGGACATCAAGGACGGGCAGCTCAAGACCAACGACATCGCCGACGGCGGGCTGCTCGCCCGCGACTTCGCCGAGGGTCAGCTGCCTCAGGGCGCCCAAGGTGCGCCGGGGGAGCCCGGCGTCGGGCGCTGGGCGCTGGTGAACGCCGCAGGTCAGATCGAGGCCTCCTCGGGCGGGTTCACCGTGGCGTCGGCGTACGACCAGCCGGGCGCGCCCGCCGGTGCGGTCGGCAACGTCTACATCAACGCCAACGAGGACCTCAGCGACAACGGCATCGTGGTCTCCATCGCCCTGCAGAACCAGGTCGACCAGAACGCCGACACGTTCAAGACCGGCCGCGTGGACGCCGCCGACGCCAACCCGGAGTTCTCCGGCGAGATCACCGCCACCATGTGCGGGATCACCGGCGTCGTCGGCTGCGCCCCCACCGGCACGAACACGACGAGCCACTTCGTGGTCAGCCCGCGGCTGAGCGACGGCCGCTTCACGGTCGCCGACAACCGCAAGCGCTTCTACGTGGTCATCACCGGCGACTCGTCCGACTACGTGGCCCCCGCCGCCTGACCCCACCGGGATAGTCCCTCACGCCTGAGCGAAATTTCGGCCCGAAAAATCGCTCTCCTGTTGGGGACTGTCCCGGGGGGACGGTCAGCTGCGCGACTCGTGGCTCTCGAGGTCGGCGTTGAAGGGCGAGTCCTTGCGGGAGAGGATCTCGCGGCGCTCGTCGGGGGAGAGGGCCTCGACCTGGGCGATCACGTCGGAGGGGAAGCCGCTCACCTCGGGGGCCTCGGCGAGCGGGACGATCGTGTGGACGATGCGGTCGTCGTAGACGTGCATCATCGTGAACGCCGTGTGGCCGTCGACGCCGGAGACGAAGCGTCTCACCGGCGCGGGGTCGGAGGTGTAGCAGGACGCCGAGGCGACGCTCACCGGAACGCCGGCGAACTCCGAGTAGGTCGAGAAGTGGAAGTGCCCACCCAGGATCTGGCGTACGTCGGTCCCGCGGATGACGTCGGCGAGCAGGTGCTGGTCCTGCAGCTCGATGATCTCGGCGGCGCGCAGCATCGGCAGCGGGATCGGCGGGTGGTGCATCGCCAGCACGGTGCCGTGCTCAGCGGGGGTGGCCAGCACGTCGCGCAGCCACTCGAGCTGGCGTTCCTCGAGATCGCCGTGGTGGTAGCCAGGCACGCTGGTGTCCAGCGCCACGATCCGCAGCCCGGCCACCTCGTAGACCCGGTCCTGCGGCTCGCCGGAGGCCGCGCCGAACAACCCCTCGGCGTACTCCGCCCGCTCGTCGTGGTTGCCCATCGTCCACACGACCTCGGCGCCCATCGCCTCCGCGGCCGGCTCGACCAGCTCGCGCAGCCGGAGGTACGCCGCCGGCTCGGCCTTGTCGGCGAGGTCGCCGGTGAACACCAGCGCCTGAGGCGCCGGGGAGATGTGGGCGAGCCGCCCCAGCGCCCGGCGGAGCCCGGCCTCGGTGTCGATCACGCCGTACTGCCGCACGCCGTTGGCGAGCAGGTGCGGGTCGCTCAGGTGGGCGATGACGTGGGACGGCGCGGGGTACTGACCGAACTGGAGGTGCATGCCGTCAGGCTAGGGCAGAGACCCCGTCACCCGGGTTCGATCGGCTGCACCAGGAACACCGGGATGGTCCGGGCCGTGCGCTTCTCGTACCTGGCGTAGTTGGGCCAGGTACGGAGCATGACCTGCCACATGGCGGCCCGCTCGTCGCCCTCGATCTCGCGGGCCGTGACCGGGACGTGCTCCCCGTCGTGCAGCACCTCGGCGTTCGGAGAGGCGCGGAGGTTGTTGACCCACAGC
>JBAZRQ010000183.1:0-5237 GCA_041662925.1 Nocardioides sp.
GGCCCGCGGGCAGAGCGGGGTCTTCTCCGCGTCCGTAGCCCACCCCTGGGGGTTCCCGTGTCCAGCAACCAGCCGCCCGTCGGCCCTCCGTCCGGCCCCCCGTCCGGCCCTCCGTCCGGCCCGCCGCAGGGGATGCCGTCCGGCCCGCCGCCGTCGATGCCCCCGCCGTCGGCCCCTCCGTCCTCGGGACCGCCCACCTGGGCGCCCGCCCCGCCCCCTGAGTACCTCGAGGCCGGCGGCGGCTACCCGCTCCCGCCGCAGCCGCCGACCGCGTCCGCGGGCGGGGGCGGCGGCAAGAAGAAGGCCATCATCGGTGCGGTTGCCGTGCTCGGGCTCGGTGCTGTGGCCGCCGGAGCCTGGGCCGCGGTGTCGTTCTTCAGCACCGGCGCCCAGCCCGCCGAGGCTCTCCCCGCCAGCACGCTGGGATACGTCAGCATCGACCTCGACCCCAGCGGTGGGCAGAAGATCGAAGCGGTCCGCACCCTGCGCAAGTTCCCGGCGTTCAAGGACGAGATCGGTCTCGACACCGACGACGACATCCGCGAGCGCATCTTCGAGGAGATCCAGAAGTCCGACGCCTGCGAGGGTCTCGACTACGCCGACGACATCGAGCCCTGGCTCGGTGACCGGATGGCCTTCGCCGCCGTCGACCTCGGCGGCGAGGAGGGCGAGCCCCCCACGCCGGTCCTCGTCATCCAGGTCAAGGACGCCGACAAGGCCGACGCCGGTCTCGCACAGCTGCGCGACTGCGGCTCCTCCGACGAGTCGGGCGACTCGGGCGACTCGGGCATGACCGATGAGTCCCAGATGCCCGACGAGGTCGGCGGCTGGTCGATCGACGAGGAGTGGGCGGTGATCGCCGAGTCCCAGGACCTCGCCGACAAGGTCGCCGACCTGGCCGCGGACGACTCGCTGGCAGACGACGACGACTACCAGCGGTGGACCGGCGAGACCGGCGACGCCGGCATCATCACCGCCTACGCGGCCCCCGAGGCGGGCACGGTCCTCGCCGAGTCCCTCGGCGACTTCGGCCTGCCGATGTCCGGGGGCGAGGCCTGCGGGAGCTCGAGCTCCATCGAGCCGTCGCCGCTCGACGAGCTGCCGTCGTTCGACGACGAGTGCTACGACGAATACGGGGACGCCTACGGGGACGAGTCCGGCGACGGGATGACGGACCAGATGATGACGATGCTCGAGGACTTCGAGGGCGCAGCCCTGACCGTGCGCTTCGACGACGGGTCCCTCGAGATCGAGACCGCGACCGGCACCGACTTCCTCGGCCTGCAGGCAGTGACGGGCAGCGACCAGGGCGGCACCGCGATCGCCACCCTGCCCGAGGACACGGCGGCCGCGATGGGCGTCGGCTTCGAGGAGGGCTGGTTCGACGAGCTCATCGAGTACGCCGCGTCGTTCGGCGGCACGGAGATGGACATCGACGAGATGATCGCCGAAGCCGAGGCGGAGATGGGGCTCTCCCTGCCCGAGGACGCCGAGACCCTCGCGGGTGAGTCGATGACGCTCGCGGTGAGCAGCGACTTCGACCCGGAGACGTTCTTCAACTCCGGCGACGGCAGCGACATCCCCGTCGCGATGAAGATCAAGGGCGACGCCGACGGCATCGAGTCGGTGCTCGCCAAGATGGTGGACTCCCTCTCCGCGGAGGACCCCGACGCCGCCACCATCCTCGGCAGCGACAGCGAGGGCGACTACGTCGTGGTCGGCCCCAACGCCGACTACCGCGCCGAGCTGCTCGAGGACGGCGGACTGGGCGACTCCGACACCTACGAGGACGTCGTGCGCGAGGCCGACCGGGCCGGGGCGGTGCTGTTCGTCAACTTCGACGCCGGCGACGGCTGGCTGGCCAACCTCGCCGGGGACGACCAGGAGATCAAGGAGAACCTCGACCCGCTCGCCGGTCTGGGCCTCAGCGGCTGGCAGGAGGACGGAGTCGGCCACTCGGTGCTGAGGGTCACGACCGACTAGGAGCCACCGCTCGCCCGGCCGACCCGGGCCGTGATCGCCTCGGTGATCCGGACCAGGTCGGCCGGTGCGAGCTCCAGGTCGAGCCCGCGCCGTCCCGCCGACACGAAGACCGTCGGATGGGGCAGTGCGGACTCGTCGACCACGGTCGGCAGCTGCCGCTTCTGGCCGACGGGGGAGATGCCGCCGACGACGTACCCGGTGGCCCGCTGGGCGGCGGAGACGTCGGCCATCGCTGCCTTGCTGCCACCCACGGCGCGGGCGAGCGCCTTGAGGTCCAGCTGCCCCGAGACGGGGACGACGGCCACCGTCAGCCGGCCGTCGACGTCGGCGAGCAGCGTCTTGAACACCCGCTCCGGAGCGAGGCCCAGCGCCTCGGCCGCCTCGAGGCCGTAGGACGACGCCCGTGGGTCGTGGTCGTACTCGTGCAGCTCGAAGGTCACGCCCGCTCTGGTGAGCGCGACCGTGGCCGGGGTGCCACCCGTGGGCTTCTTGGCCATCGCCTTAGTTGGGGCTCCAGCGGGTGCGGGCCACCTCGGTGGCCGGCAGCGACGGGATGACGTTCATGGCGCGCAGCTCCGTGCGCAGCAGGTCGGTGACCAGGATCAGCCGCTCCTCGGCGTCGTCGGCCTCGAGCAGCGCCTGCCGCTCCGGCATCGGCAGGGGGGCGCAGGCCGCGAGCGTCCACGACAGGTACGCCGGGTCGCGCGGCAGGGCGCCGTCGTACGGGTCGGCCCGGATGTCCGCCAGCGCCTGGCGGTAGGCCGTGAACGTGGCCCGGGCCCGTTCGAGCACCCCCTCGTCCACCCCCGCGTCGGGCTCCGGGAGGTCGACGACGTGACCGACCGGGAAGTTGCCGGTGGTGTCGAGACGGTCGAGCTTGATCCGGTCCAGGCCGACCGCGACGATGTCGAAGCTGCCGTCGGCGTTGGCCTCGACCTCGGTCAGCTGCACCCGGCACCCCACCCGGTAGAGCGACTGCGCCCCGTGGTCACCCACCTCGTAGCCCTCGCGGATCCCGACCGAGCCGAACACCCGGTCGATCGGGTCCTCGACACGCAGCAGGTGGTGCACCAGCGCCCGGTAGCGGTCCTCGAACACCCGCAACGGCACGCTGACGCCGGGAAACAGCACCGAGTTCAGCGGGAACATCGGGAGGGTGTCGGTCATCTGTCCAACCTAACGCGCGACGTGGCGAGTCCATGGCTGGGCGCCGAATCCGCGCCGGGGGGACCGCCCGCCTAGAATTGGCCCATGATTCGCCGGATCGATCTGCGCGGGGCGGCCACGACCGGCCCCGTCGACTACCGCGCCGCCGTGCCGCGCGCGGACTTCGACATCGAGGCAGCGATCCCCGCCGTACATGCGATCTGCGAGGCCGTCCGCACCCGCGGGGTCGAGGCGATCCAGGACTTCTCGCGTCGGTTCGACGGCGTGGAGCTCGACGACATCCGCGTGCCCGTCGCGGCGCTGACCGACGCGCTCGACCGGCTCGACCCCGCCATCCGGGCGGGTCTGGAGGAGTCGATCCGTCGGCTCCGGGCCACCTGCGAGGCCGAGCTCGAGCACGACGTCACCACCGACCTCGGCCCCGGTGCCCGGGTCACCCACCGCAAGGTGCCTGTCGGCCGGGTCGGGCTCTACGTGCCCGGTGGCCTGGCCCCGCTGGTCTCCAGCGTGCTGATGAACGTCGTACCCGCGCAGGTGGCGGGGGTGCCGTCCATCGCGCTCAGCTCCACCCCGCAGAAGGACTTCGGCGGCCTGCCGCACCCGACGATCCTGGCCGCGTGCGCGCTGCTCGGCGTCGACGAGGTCTACGCCGTCGGGGGAGCGCAGGCGATCGCGATGTTCGCCTACGGCACCGGACCGTGCGCCCGCGTCGACCTGGTGACCGGTCCTGGCAGCATCTACACCGTCACCGCCAAGCGGCTCCTCAAGGGGCAGGTCGGCATCGACTCCGAGGCCGGCCCGACCGAGATCGCGATCCTGGCCGACGACACCGCTGACGCCGCGTTCGTCGCCGCAGACCTGGTCAGCCAGGCCGAGCACGACCCGCTGGCGGCGTCCGTCCTCGTGACGCCGTCGGAGCGACTGGCCGACGAGGTCGAGGCCGAGCTCGACAAACAGGTCTACGCCACCAAGCACACCGAGCGCATCCGCACCGCACTCGGCGGGCCCCAGTCGGCGATCGTGCTGGTCGAGGACCTCGAGCAGGGCCTGGCCGTCGTCGACGCCTACGCCGCCGAGCACCTCGAGATCCAGACCGTCGACGCCGCGTCCTACGCCGCCCGCGTGCGCAACGCCGGCGCGATCTTCGTGGGTCCGCACGCCCCGGTGTCCCTCGGCGACTACTGCGCCGGCTCCAACCACGTGCTGCCGACGGGCGGCTGCGCCTGCCACTCCTCCGGTCTGTCCGTGCGCGCCTTCACCAAGTCGGTGCACGTCGTCGACTACTCCCGCGAAGCCCTGGCGGAGGTCGCCGGCCACGTCGTCACCCTCGCCGAGGCGGAGGACCTGCCCGGCCACGGTGCCGCAGTGAGGGTCAGGTTCCCGTGACCTTTCCTCCCCTGCGGGAGGAGCTGCGCGGACTCGAGCCGTACGGCGCTCCCCAGCTGGACGTGCCCGTCCAGCTCAACGTCAACGAGAACCCCTACCCGCCCTCGGAGGCCGTCGTCGCGGACGTCGCGACCGCGGTGGCCGAGGCGACCCGCACGCTCAACCGCTACCCCGACCGTGAGTTCGTCGCGCTGCGCACCGCGCTGGCCGGCTACCTCGGCCACGGGGTGGCGCCCGAGCAGGTATGGGCGGCCAACGGCTCCAACGAGGTGATGCTGCAGCTGCTGCAGGCCTTCGGTGGACCGGGGCGCTCGGCGCTGAGCTTCGCCCCGACGTACTCGATGTATCCCGAGTACGCCCGCGACTCCAACACCGAGTGGGTCCAGGGCAAGCGCGAGGACGACTTCGGCCTCGACCTCGACCGGGCCCGCGCCCTGGTGGTCGAGCAGCGCCCGTCGGTGGTGCTGCTGCCCTCGCCCAACAACCCGACCGGGACGGCGCTGCCCCCCGAGGCGGTCACCGTCCTGTGCGAGGCGGTCGGCGACCGCGGCATCGTGGTCGTCGACGAGGCCTACGGCGAGTTCCGTCGGGAGGGCACGCCGAGCGCGCTGGAGCTGCTGCCGACCCACCGCAACCTGGTCGTCTCGCGCACGATGAGCAAGGCGTTTGCGCTGGCCGGCGCCCGCCTGGGTTACCTCGCG
>JBAZRQ010000184.1:0-5208 GCA_041662925.1 Nocardioides sp.
TACGCCCGCCCCGCCAGCTTTCTCCCCCGTGGGGGAGAGGTCCAGCCTCAGAACACCTGCAGCTCTGCGGCGTGGACGATCGTGCCCCGGTCGGACGCCGACTTGCAGTCGGTGTCGTTGATGGGGTCGTTGTCGAGCTCGCCCGCGTAGCCGGCAAAGCCCGTGCACTGGTTCTCGAGGACGACCAGGCGGATGGCGGCCGCGTTGGTCGGCTTCACCTTGAACGAGCGCAGGTTGAGGGTCGGGGCCACCGGCCGGGGACGCTTGGACGGGAAGGCGTCGGCGCTCGAGACGTAGAAGCGCTTCCACTTCGCGGTGGCCTTCGTGCAGTTCTTCACGCAGGCCTCGAGGGCGAACCGGCGCAGTGCGGTGAACCGCGACCCGGAGTCGGGGTCGGCGGCCAGCGGCACGTCGGTCGGCGACGCCGGGGCCGGGTTGAGGTAGGCGCTGACCTGGACCCGGCGGACCGTGTGCACCTTGCCGGCCAGGTCGACGGTGACGAAGGGACGCGTGGCGTCGACGTTGCCCTCGGTCACGCCTCCCCAGTTGGTCAGCTCGGTGCCGTCGATCAGGGAGCCCGGGTTGCGCGAGCCCGCCGTGGAGCCGATCACCTTGGCGCCCGACGCCCGGGCGGCGAGGTTGAGCCGGTCCTTGATCCGGTAGGACGACTTGCCCGGCGTGACCTTGAGGGTGAACCGGGTGAAGCCGCGGGTCGGGGACACGAACAGCATCCGGTAGCGGCCGGGGGCCATGGACACGACGTTGTCGAGCTTGGTCTTCTTCTTGGTGTCTCCGACCGGGGTCACCCGCGCCTCGTAGTCGCCGACGTAGAGCTTGCCGGCGCTGGAGCTGACGAACTCGACCGTGCCGTTGCGGCTCTTGGGGGAGCTGAAGCTCGGCTTCGGCTGGCCGGAGTCGGCGTTGGGGGTGGAGGCTCCCTTGCCCATCCCGCGCCGGGCGAAGGCGTCCCACATGACCTTCTGGTTGACGCCCTTGAAGCGCATCCGGTCGGCGGCGAGCATCGCGTCGCGTGCGTCCAGCATCGACGTGGCGCCCTGCTGGAGCAGGAACGAGTCGAACATCAGCTGGACCCAGCGGCGGTTGCCGGGGCACAGCTGCGGGCGCTGAACGCCCTTGTCGCGGTTGCCCTGCGCGCACTTGAGCTGGAGCTTGGAGCGCGAGTAGTGGAAGCGCTTGACCTTGTTCCACTTGTTGACCAGGGCCTGGCGCACCTCCCACTGCGTGCCGTTCCAGATCTCGCCGTCGGCGTGCACCTCGACACCGGTGCTGTCGAAGCCGTAGTCGGAGTAGTTGAGCGGGTTGCGGTTGATGGCGTAGTCACGGATGGCGGTCGCCTTGTTGCCGGTGGCGTAGACGCCGACCGCCCAGATGTTGCCGCCGTTCTGGTAGCCGTGGCTGAACTGGTACTCCGCGGCGACCAGGTCGCTCCACGACTCACCCATGGCGCCGCCCTGCTCGGAGGTCAGTCCCTCGTCGGGGCCGCCGACCATCCGGCCGCTGATGGCGTGGGTGTACTCGTGGCCGACGATGCCCATGTCGAGCCCGCCGTCGGTGCACGGGGCGTAGAACGCGCCGGCGATCGGCTGGAAGAGGTACTGGTTGGTGATGCCGGGTACGCCGTCCTGGAGCGTGATCTGGTTGGCGTTGTCACGCCCGAGGAACGACGGCTGGCCTCCGGTGAGCGCGCCCGCCTGGGCGTTGCCGACCTCGGGGTCGTTCTCCACGCCGCCGCGGCCGATGTTGTCGAGCTGGAGGTTGTAGTTCCGCTCGTTGAAGCCCAGGTAGTAGGAGTAGTCGTGCATCCGGTTGTGGGCCACGAAGAGGTTGGTGACGCTGGCGTTGATGTCGTTGCCACCCGGCACCAGCTGCCCCGGGTCGCACTGGCTGTTGTTCCACGCGTCCTTGAAGGGCGTCGTGTAGTCCTGGGTCGGCGACACCGGGGCCTGCATCAGACCGCCGGGGGTCAGCGGGCTGACCCACGCCTCGTGCGTGACCGCGTTGTTGCCGTTGGTCGTCAGCGACGACGTGCCGGTGGCGGTGAGGAAGTCCCAGGGGCCGACCGCCTGCAGGTTGCGCAGCGGGCCGGAGCCGAGCGTGCAGCCCGCGGCGGCCACCCAGCAGCCGACCACGGAGTTGCTGGGGGTGTGGGTGGGGGAGAAGTTCATCGCCGGGTTGGCGGGGAAGAAGCGCCACTTGGAGTTGAACGCCAGGTCGCCGGCGCCGGGGGCGCCCTCGTCGCTGGTGGTCACGGCGACGCCGTAGTCGCCCGGCGGCAGGAACGGCACGGTCGGGGCCTCGAAGGGGCAGATCTGGACCGAGTAGGTCCCGGCCGGGATCGGGTCGGCGGCGTAGGTCGCGGTCTCGGGGCTGGTGCCGAGGTCGCCGGTGACGAGCAGCTCGTTGCCCGGTCCCCAGATCTTCACCACGATGTCGTTGGCGGCGTTGACCGTCGAGGCGACCGCCACGATCTGGCGGGTGTTGTTGTCGGTGAGGGCGAACTCGTGCTTGGGGCCGCAGAGGGTGGCGGTGATCGAGCCCGTGAACGGGAAGACGTCGCTGCTGTTCTCGACCTGGTTCTGGCGGTGGAGGACCTTGCCGGTGACCGCGTCGACCATCAGCGTGTAGCCGAGCGCGGGGGCGGCCGCGGCGTCGACCACGTTGGACTCGAGGACCGGCCGCACCGAGCCGTCGGCCAGGGCCAGGGCCCGCAGGCGCACCAGCTGGTCCTGTTCGAAGCCGGGGACGTCGAGGCGGGTCCAGCCGTCGGAGAAGGTCTGGGTGATGTCGGCGAGGTCGCCCTCGGGGACGGCGCGCCCGACGTCGGCGGCAGCCTTCAGCCAGCCCTGGAGCGGGGACAGCTGGGCGGCGGGAGGCGTCCCTGTGGTCTTGCTGATCGAGGACGACGCGTAGGCGATCTCGCCGTTGGCGACCCCCACGGTGACCATGCTGGCCAGGGCCGGGGTGAGGTCACCGAAGCGCTGGCGGAACAGGACCGCGCGGGCGCTGCTCATCGCGAACGGCTGCGAGCTGACCAGCTCGAGGTCGGCGACCTGTCCCGGGGTCAGCCCGAACACCGCGGCGTTGCGGCTGAGCCAGGTGCGGGCGGACTTGACCGGGTCGGCGGAGGTGGCGCGCGCCAGCACGCCGTCGGCGGGCAGCAGGGACGACGGCGTACCGAACCGGTTCCAGCGCACGTCGACGGCACCGAGGCTGGCGACCGCGCGCTGCTGCGCGAGGCTCGGAAGGGCGGTGCCGCGAAGGTCGACGTCGGGCCTGCCGAGCACGGCGTCGCCGATGGTCCGGATGTCGTCGGCGTCGACGGCCGGTGCCGCGGAACCGGACGCCGGTGCCGGGGTGTCGGCGAGCGCCGGGATCTGCAGCAGCCCGGGGACCAGGGTGGCGGTCAGCAGGGCGAAGGCGGCCGCGGAGTAGCGGCGACCACGGGAGGGCAGGTTGGTCATGTCCAGCACAACGCCGGGCCCAGCCGATCGTTATGTGCCGATTGTTCGTGTTGTCAGACGAAACCTGAACGTAACCCCGCGCGATCCCAGTTTCCGGGTTCCATTGGATCGTTCAAGTAATCGGCGGTACCGTCGCTCTGGTGCGAGCAATCAGACGATTCACGGTCCGCCCGGTCCTGCCCCCCGCCCTTCAGCCACTCGGGGTGCTGGCGCTCAACCTGAGGTGGTCCTGGCACCCCGAGACGCAGGACGTCTTCGAGGAGGTGGACCCCCAGCTCTGGGAGTCCACGGGCCACGACCCGGTGCGGCTGCTCGGCGCGGTCGGCCGAGCGCGGCTCGAGGAGCTCGCCGGCGACGAGGGGTTCCTGGCCCGGCTGAAGGTCGCCTCCGACGACCTCGACGCCTATCTGACCGGCGACCGGTGGTACCAGCACCGCGTGGCCGCGGGCTCGCCCACGCAGGAGGCCGGCCCGGCCGCGATCGGCTACTTCTCGCCCGAGTTCGGCATCACCGCCGTGCTCCCGCAGTACTCCGGTGGCCTCGGCATCCTCGCCGGTGACCACCTCAAGGCCGCGAGCGACCTCGGCGTACCGATCGTGGGGGTCGGCCTGCTCTACCGCCACGGCTACTTCAAGCAGGCGCTCTCCCGCGACGGCTGGCAGCAGGAGACCTACCCGGTGCTCGACCCCGACGGCCTGCCGATCTCGCTGCTGCGCGAGCCGGACGGCTCGCGCGCGCAGGTGTCGATCGCGATGCCCGGCGGCCCCGACCTGCTCGCCCGGATCTGGGTGGCCAGCGTCGGCCGGGTGCCGCTGCTGATGCTCGACACCGACGTCGAGGGCAACCCCGACCACTACATCGACGTGACCGACCGCCTCTACGGCGGCAACAGCGAGCACCGCCTGCGCCAGGAGATGCTGCTCGGCGTCGGTGGCGTGCGGGCGCTGCGCGCCTACTCCCGGATCACCGGTGCGCCCGCGCCCGAGGTCTTCCACACCAACGAGGGCCACGCCGGCTTCCTCGGCATCGAGCGGATCCGCGAGCTGACCGCGGCCGAGGGCGGCCCCGGGCTCGACTTCGACACCGCGCTCGAGGTGAGCCGCGCCTCGACCGTCTTCACGACCCACACGCCCGTGCCCGCCGGCATCGACCGCTTCCCGCAGACCCTGGTGGAGCAGTACTTCGGCGAGTCCGGCGCGACCCCCGGCGTACCGATCGACCGCGTGCTCGCCCTCGGCGCCGAGGACTACGCGGACGGCGACCCGTCGGTCTTCAACATGGCGGTCATGGGCTTCCGCCTGGCCCAGCGCGCCAACGGCGTCTCGCAGCTGCACGGCCAGGTCAGCCGTGGCATGTTCCAGGGGCTGTGGCCGGCCTTCGACGAGTCCGAGGTGCCGATCACCTCCATCACCAACGGCGTCCACGCACCCACCTGGGTCGCCCGCGAGATCATCGAGATCGCCGAGTCGGAGGGCGCCGACGCGGACGCCGACGACACCGACCCGTTCTTCAACGCCGTCGACAAGATCTCCGGCGCGCAGGTCTGGTCGGTCAAGCGCCAGCTGCGCGAGCGGCTCGTGCTCGACGCCCGCAAGCGGCTGCGTCGCTCCTGGGAGCGACGCGGCTCGGCCCGGGCCGAGCTGGCCTGGATCGACAGCGCTCTCGACCCCGACGTGCTGACCATCGGCTTCGCGCGCCGGGTGCCGTCCTACAAGCGGCTGACCCT